>JACPCT010000222.1:2223-6146 GCA_016184445.1 Candidatus Tectimicrobiota bacterium
CTGGAGAAGAACTTCATCAAGCTCTTCATCGGCCACGGCTGCGGCATCTCCCCCAACGAGCCCCCCTACATCGGGGAGGTGATGCCCGGGGCCGAGAGCGTGAAGTTCGAGCCGGGGATGACCTTCGCCGTCGAGCCCCTCATCTTCGTGCCGGGGGTGCCCGGGGGGGCGGGCGTGCGGATCGAGGATCACATCCTCATCACCGAGGACGAGCCGGTCTACATGACCCGCGCGCCCTACTGCCAGGAGCTCATCCTCCAGGACTGAGGAACACCCGCGGAGGGGAGACGCCCCGGCTTCGCCGCCGGAGCGCTTTTCTCCCTGGCGATGGCTTGCAAGCAACCCCGGGGAAGGGGCGATGCGGATGCCCGAGGGAGGCGCTCCTTGAGCCGGGCCGTCCTGCTCGCGGTCTTTTCCTCGGTTTGTTTTTCGCTCACCTACATTTTCTCCCGCATCGGAGCCTTGGGGGCCTCCTCCATGCTGGGAGGCTTCATTTCCTCCGTGGTCGTGACCGTCCTTTTCCTGCCCTGGATCGCCGCGACGGTCCCCGTCTCCGCTTTCAAGGACCCCCAGCTGCTCTGGTTCGTGGGGCTGGGGATTTTCATGCCGGGCCTGGTCCGCGCCATCCAGGTGGAGGGGATCAAGCGCATCGGCGCGGCGCCCTCGGGGATTCTGCGCGGCCTGGCCCCGTTCGTATCCACCACGATGGCCGTGATCCTGCTCGGCGAAAGACCGAGCCTGCGGGTGGCGGCGGGGACGTGCGCCATCATCGCGGGCCTCGTCGTGCTTTCCGTCCGGCGGGGGGAGCTCCGCTCGTGGAACCTGACGGGGGTCGTCTGCGGGCTTCTGGCCACGTTCATCTGGTCCGTGCGGGACGTGGTGATACGGCATGCCGCGCCCAGGGTGGGCTACGAGGGCCTGGCGATCTTCGTCATGTCGGCCACGTCGATGCTGGCGATGGGGATGGGTTGCCTGCTCGCGGACCGGGGGGCGTTCGGCCGGGCGGCCCGCCGGGGCGTCGTAGGCTTCGTCCTGGTGGGCCTGGCGAGCTTCGGGGCGCTCATCACGCTCTTCGCCGCCCTCCGGCACGGCGAGGTGGTGGTGGTCACGCCCATCGTCTCGACGCAGCCCTTGTTCGTGCTTCTCTTCGCGCCGCTCCTGCTGAGAGGGATGGAAACCGTCACCCGGCTGATGGTGCTCGGCGCGCTCCTCATCGTCCTGGGCGGCGCCCTCATCGGGATGAGGTGACGCGCGGCCCGCCGGGGTCCGCGATCTTCATCCGTCCGGCCCGCCTCCCCGGCGCGGCCCCGGACGGCGGCTCCCTAGCCTTCCAGCCGGTCCGCCAGCTTGAGGGAGGCGGCCAGCTCGCGGAGCTGCTTCAGCAGGGTCTCGTTGATGGGGACCCCCTTCTCGCGGACCTCTTTCATGGAGCGGTGCTCCAGCTCGCCCGGCAGGAGGATGGGGCCCTTGCCCTCCATCGGGGTGGAGTTGCGGATCTCGCGGATGCGGAAGTCCATCTCCTCCTTGAACGCCTTGAGGTCCCGGAAGAGGTCGGGCCGCATGACGAAGTAGAGGTGGCCGGTGTTGGTGGTGCTCTTGAAGTCCTTGTTGAAGTCGATGACGGCGCTGCCGAAGGCGGCGCCGTTCATCACCCCGGCCAGGGCCCCGAGGATGAAGTTGAGCCCGTAGCCCTTGTAGCCGCCGATCGGGAGCAGGAAGCCCTCGTCCGAGCGGTTCGGGTCGGTGAGGGGCTCGCCCTTCGGGTCGATCATCCACCCCGCGGGCATGGTCTCGCCCCGCTGGGCGGCCAGCTTGATCCTCCCGTAGGAGACAACCGTGGTGGCGATGTCGAGCACGACGGCCGGCTCCTCCCCCGCGGGGATGGCGATGGCGAGCGGGTTCGTGCTGAGCAGGCGGTCCACGCCGTTCCAGGGAGCCATGTGGTTCGCGTTCGCCACGGTGCTGTACATGGCGATCATGTCGTGCTTGAGGGGCAGGGAGGCGTACACCCCGCCGCAGCCGGCGTGGTTGTCGTGGTGGGTGCCGACCCAGCACATCCCGCTCTCCCTGGCCTTCTTGATGGCGAGGCCGGCCACGAAGGTCATGACCACCTGGCCCAGGCCGTTGTCCCCGTCCACGAGGGCGCTCACGGGGGTCTCGCGCGTCACCTTGATCCTGGGGTTCAGGTTGTAGCCGCCCTCGCGGATGCGCCGGCTGTAGGGAGGGAGCCTCAAGATGCCGTGGGCGCCCATGCCGCGCAAATCGGACTCGATCATCCGCAGGGCGGCGGTGCGGGCGTGCTCGCCGGGCACCCCCTGGGCGGCGAAGGCCGCCTGGATGAAGGTCTGGAGGCGTTCCACCGGAAAGCGGATATCGGCCATTTCATCCCTCGAAAGAAGTGACGCGAAGCGGACGGGCGGCCGGCCAAGGGGCCGGGCCCGCCCGTTCGGGGGCGCGCGCGATGGAGCGCGAAACGTCCGCCGGACCTTGTTTTCCCCTGTGAATCCGGCCCCTCTCGTGTATAATAGGGACTGGCGCGGGGGGGGCCTGGGCTCGCTGTGGAAACATATTACAGGGGCGCGTGTTTTCTTCCAATGGAGGAGCCGCTTGCGCGCGCGGCCCCCAAGATACCCATCCTCGCACGGGGCCTGGGGCCGCCGGGAAGGAGGGCACGATGAACCTCATCCGCAAGCCCGGCTGGGCCATCCCGGAGCGGGAGGCCACGCCCGAGGACGTCTTCTTCGGCCGCCGGAGGTTCCTCCTGGGGGCGGCGGGCGCCCTGGCGGGCGGGCTCACGGGCGTTTGGGGGGCCGGGGCGGCGCCCTCGAAGGAGGCGGAGGACAAGACGCTCGGCCTCTACCCGGCCAAGCGCAACCCGGCTTTCACGCTCGACCGCCCCCTCACCGAAGAGAAGGTGGCGGCCGCCTTCAATAATTTCTACGAGTTCGGGGGGAGCAAGACCATCTCCTGGCTCGCCCAGCGCCTGAAGACCCGCCCCTGGCAGGTGAAGGTGGGGGGCCTCGTCCGCAAGCCCAAGACCTACGGCATCGACGGCCTCATCCGCTCCATGCCGCTCGAGGAGCGCCTGAGCCGCTTCCGCTGCGTGGAGGCCTGGGCCATGGCGGTGCCCTGGACGGGCTTCCCCTTCGCCGCCCTGATCAAGGCGGTTGAGCCCAAGGACGAGGCCCGCTACGTCAAGCTCACCACTTTCTTCGACCGCACCGTGGCCTTGGGCCAGATCTGGCCCACCTATCCCTGGCCCTACGTCGAGGCGCTCACCATCCAGGAGGCCATGAACGAGCTGGCCCTGCTGGCCACGGGGATCTACGGCAAGCCGCTTCCCAAACAGCACGGGGCCCCCTTGCGGCTCATCACCCCCTGGAAGTACGGCTTCAAGAGCATCAAGTCCATCGTCTCGATCGAGTTCACGAGGGAGCGCCCGGTGAGCTTCTGGGAGAAGGCGCAGGGGACCGAGTACGGCTTCTGGGCCAACGTGAACCCCGCCTTCGACCATCCGCGCTGGTCCCAGAGGACCGAGCGCATGCTGGGGACGAACGAGCAGCGGCCCACCCTCCTCTTCAACGGCTACGGGAAGTGGGTGGCCTCGATGTACCCGGACACGAAAGACCGCAAATTCTTCATGTAAGCCGGGATTTCCCAGGCAGCCTTTCAGGCGAGTGTTCCAACGGGCTGAGGGAGTTCACAGGACATACGTACCGCCTCTCCGCCCAACGCTGGGCGTCAGGCGCGGCTGGCAGCGGAAGCGAGGCACGAGCGGACGCTGGCAGCCGTCGCTTGCACGCCGTGGTTAGGCTGGCACGGCCCCACACCCCACCGCTGACACCGTGGTTGTTGTCCCTGATGCCCGTTCCATAACACCTCGCAGCCCTCCTGCGCACGCCTATCGGATCACCTCGTCCGCC
>JACPCT010000223.1 GCA_016184445.1 Candidatus Tectimicrobiota bacterium
CTGCTCCGGCCCTACACCCGGCGCCGCTTGCGCGGCCGGCAGCCGTTATGCGGAATCGGCGTAACGTCGCGGATGAGCGAAACCTCGAGGCCCGCCGCCCTCGGCGATTACTTGGAGTAGAGCTCGACGATCTGCTGCACCTTGACCTCAAGCTGGACGTCCGCCAGCCCGGGCAGCTCGACCACTCTCGCCTGCATGTCCGTCAGGTCCACGTCGAGCCAGGAGGGGACGCCGCGCGCCTTCCCCTTCCCCGCGCTCCGCTGGACCCCATCGATCTTCTTGCTCTTCTCCTTGAGGGCGATGACGTCGCCCTTCTTCAGCAGGTACGACGGCCGGTTCACCCCGCGGCCGTTCACGGTTACGTGGTTGTGGGCCACGAGCTGGCGCGCCTGCTGCCGCGAATCGGCGAAGCTGGCACGGTAGACCGCGTTGTCCAGGCGGACCTCCAGGAGGCGCATGAGGTTGTCGCCCGTGACGCCCTTCTGCCGGGAGGCCTCGGCGTAGTAGCGCCGGAAGGGGCGCTCCAGCATGCCGTAGATGCGCCGCACCTTCTGTTTCTCGCGGAGCTGCTGGCCGTACTCGCTCACCTTGCTCCGGATGCGGGCGGCGCCGTGCTGCCCCGGAGGGAAGCTGCGCTTCTCGAAGGAGCACTTGTCCCCCAGGCAGCGGTCGCCCTTGAGGAAGAGCTTCATGCCCTCGCGGCGGCACAAGCGGCAGACGGATTCCTTGTATCGAGCCAACCTGGTATACCCCCCTCTCTCTGCTCCGGCCCTACACCCGGCGCCGCTTGCGCGGCCGGCAGCCGTTATGCGGAATCGGCGTAACGTCGCGGATGAGCGAAACCTCGAGGCCCGCCGCCGGTCCAGCGCCTTCTTGGCCACCGCGGCGGCCGCCATCTGGGCGGCGAAGGGCGTGCTCTTGCGCGAGCCCTTGAACCCCTCGGCCCCCGCCGACGACCAGCAGACCACGTTCCCGCCGGCGTCGGAGATGGTGATCATGGTGTTGTTGAAGGTCGCCAGGATGTGGGCCTGGCCCTTGCCGATGGCCCGGCGCTCCCGGCGCCGCTTGCTCCCCGGCCGCTTCCCCTTGCCCGCCTGCGCCAACTCCGCTCCTCCTCGCGTCGCCTACTTCGTTTCTTTCTTCTTCGAGCCCACGGTCTTGCGGGGCCCCTTGCGGGTGCGGGCGTTGGTGTGCGTGCGCTGCCCCCGCACCGGGAGGCCGCGGCGGTGCCGCAGGCCCCGGTAGCAGCCGATGTCCATGAGGCGCTTGATGTTCATCGAGACCCGGCTGCGCAGGTCGCCCTCCACGGTATGGTGCCGCTCGACGAGCTCGCGCAGGGCCTGCACCTGCTGCTCGGTGAGGTCCTTGACCTTGGTGTGCACGGGGATCTTGGCCCCCTCGGCGATCTTCAGCGCGGATGTGCGCCCGATGCCGAAGATGTAAGTGAGGGCGATCTCCACGTTCTTGTCGTTCGGGACGTCCACCCCGGCGATGCGTGCCATGGGCTCTCTCCTCCCAGCGCCGCCCGGCTAGCCCTGGCGCTGCTTGTGTTTGGGGTTGGAGCAAAGGACACGGACGACGCCCTTGCGCCGGATCACCTTGCACTTGTCGCAGATGGGCTTGACCGAACTGCGCACTTTCATGGCTTCCATCCTCGTCTACTTGTAGCGGCTCGTGATGCGGCCGCGCGTCAGGTCGTAGGGCGAGAGCTCCACCTTCACGGAGTCCCCAGGCAGGATCCGGATGAAGTTCATCCGCATCTTGCCGGAAATGTGCGCCAGGACCTTGTGGCCTCCCTCGATGTTGACCCGGAACATGGCGTTGGGCAGCGTCTCGGCCACGACCCCGTCGACCTCGATGCAATCCTCCTTGGGAGGGCGCTCCTCGCGCTCGCGCGGCGGACGCCCCTTCTTCGCGTCCCCGGACGAGCGGCGGGGCCTCCTCATGAAACCAGGCTCAGCACGTCCGGCCCGTTCGCGGAGACGGCCAGCGTGTGCTCGAAATGGGCCGAGAGCTTGGCGTCGGCCGTCACCACGGTCCAGTCGTCGTCAAGCACCTTCACGTCCGGCACCCCCGCGTTCAGCATGGGCTCGATGGCCAGGACCATCCCCGGCTTGAGCTCCGGGCCGGTGCCCGGCTCGCCAAAATTGGGCACCTGCGGCTCCTCGTGGAGGCTCGTCCCGATGCCGTGGCCCACGTAGGCGCGCACCACCGAGAAGCCCGCGCCCTCGGCGTGCGCCTGGATGGCGTGGGAGATGTCGAAGAGGCGGTTGCCCGACAACGCCTTCTCGATCCCCTTGGCCAGCGCCTCCTCGCAGCAGCGGATGAGGCGGCGCGCCGCGCCGTCCACCTGCCCGACCGGGATGGTGGCCGCGTGGTCGCCAAAGTAGCCGTCCAGCTTGGCCCCGATGTCGATGCTGATGATGTCCCCCTCCTTGAGCTTGCGCTTGGACGGGATGCCGTGCACCACCTCCTCGTTCACCGAGGCGCAGATGGCGTGCTTGTAGCCCCGGTAGCCCTTGAAGGCCGGCCGGGCACCCATCTCCCGCAGCAGCCGCTCGGCCAGGGCGTCCAGCTCCAGGGTGGTGACGCCCGCCTTCACGGCCTTGCGCAGCTCCCGCATCACCAGCGCCAGCACCCGGTTGCTCGCCCGGAGCTTCTCCACCTCCTCCGGGGAACGGAGCACGATCGCCATCAGGCGATCACCCGGGCGATCGCCGACTCCACCCCCCGGGCCACCTCTTCCACCGGGCCGGTCCCGTCGAACTCGAGGACCTTGTCCAGCGTGCGGTAGTAGCCCACGAGCGGGGCCGTGTGCTCCTCGTACACCTTCAGGCGGTGCTCCACCGTGCTGCGGAGGTCGTCGTCCCGCTGGTAGAGGTCGCCCCCGCAGACCGGGCAAAGGGAGGAGTCCCTCTTCGAGAACACCGCGCTGCACTTGCGGCACGTGAGCCTCCCCGCCAGCCGGGCGATGACCTCCTCCCGCGGGACGTGCAGAAACACGACCGCGTCGATCCCCCCGGGCAGGACGCGCTCCAGGGCGCGCGCCTGGTCCGTCGTCCGGGGGAAACCGTCCAGGATGAAGCCCTGGGCGCAATCCTCCCGGCTGACCCGCTCCTCGACCACGGACACCATCACCTCGTCGGGCACAAGCTGCCCGCGGGTGAGCATGTCCTGAACCCTCTTCCCCAGCTCGGCGCCCTCGTCCACCGCCTGGCGGAGCATGTCGCCCGTGGAGATCTGGGGGATGCCGTAGAACTTGCTCAGCAGGGCACCCTGCGTGCCCTTTCCCGATCCCGGCGGACCCAGCAAAACGAGTTTCACGCTCACCCCGTCCTCCCGCGGACCCGGCCCCTCCTCAGGAACCCCTCGTAGTTCCGCATCACCAGGTGGCTCTCGATCTGCCGCTGGGTGTCCACCGCCACGCCCACCACGATCAGCAGGGCCGTCCCCCCGAAGAAGAAGGGCACGTTGAACCACTGGATGAGATAGGTGGGCAGGATGACGATGACGCTCAGGTAGATCGCCCCGAGGAAGGTGAGGCGGCTGAGCACCCGGTCGATGTAGTCCGCCGTGGGCCGGCCGGGCCGCCGGCCCGGGATGAAGCCGCCGTACTTCCTGAGGTTCTCGGCGACATCCATCGGGTTGAAGATGACGGACGTGTAGAAATAGGCGAAAAAGAAGATCAGCGACACCGTGAGGATGATGTACACATAGCCGCCGCCCGTGAGCTGGCTGCTCAGATCCTTCAGCCAGGGCACGCCCGAGAACTCGGCGATGGTGGCCGGGAAGAGGATGATGGAGCTCGCGAAGATCGGCGGGATGACGCCCGAGGTGTTCACCTTCAGGGGGAGGTGGGTCTCCTGCCCCCCCGCCATCCGCCGTCCCACGACCCGCTTGGCGTATTGCACGCGGATCCGCCGCTGGCCGGCCTCGAACCACACTACCAGGCCCACCACGCCCACCATGCCGATGACCAGGAGGATCATCACGAAGGGCTGGATGTCCCCGGTGGACATCAGCCGGAAGGTGTTGAACACCGCGCTCGGGAGACCCGACACGATACCCGCGAAGATGAGGAGCGACATGCCGTTGCCGATCCCCCGCTCGGTGATCTGCTCGCCCAGCCACATGATGAAGGCGGTCCCCGCCACCAGCGTCAGGACCGTCAGCAGGCGGAAGCCCCAGCCCGGATCGGGCACCACGAGGGCGCCGGTCGGGGCGGTCATCCGCTCGATGCCGATCGCGATCCCGAAGCCCTGGATGGTGGAGAGCACCACGGTGCCGTAGCGGGTGTACTGGCTGATCTTCTTGCGCCCCGCCTCCCCCTCCTTCTTGAGGCGCTCCAGGTGGGGGATCACCACCGTCAGCAGCTCCAGGATGATGGACGCGCTGATGTAGGGCATGATCCCCAGGGCGAAGATGGTGAGCTGGCTCAGGGCCCCGCCGGTGAACAGGTCGAAGAACTGCATGATGGTGCCGCCCCCGCGCGCGAGCTCCTGGAAGAAGGCGGCCAGCGCCACGGTGTCGATGCCGGGCGTCGGGATGTGCGCGCCCACGCGGTAGACCGCCAGGATCCCCAGCGTGAAGAGGATGCGGGACCACCTCCACGCTGCCGCCCGCGCCCTCCACCTTCTTCCTCGCCGACTCGCTGCAGCCCTGGATCTTCAGGTGCAGGGGCCGGTCGATAGCGCCCGACCCGAGCAGCTTCACGCCGTTTTGCGCCAGCCTGCGGACCAGGCCGCTCGCGCACAGGGCCGCCGCGTCCACCGTGGCGCCCGCCTCGAAGCGGGCCAGCCGGCCCACGTTCACCTCGGAGAAATCCTTGGCGAAGATATTGCGGAAGCCCCGCTTGGGCAGGCGCCGCTGGAGGGGCATCTGGCCGCCCTCGTAGCCCGGCTTCTTCCGGCTCCCCGAGCGCGCCTTCTCGCCCTTGTGCCCGCGCCCGGAGGTCTTCCCCATGCCGGAGCCCGGCCCGCGCCCCACCCGCTTGCGGCTGTGGGTAGCTCCCGGCTTCCCGCGCAGGTCGCCCAGGCCGGTGACGCGGCCCTCGCCTAGATTCTTCTCGGCCATCGCTCCTCCGGGGGCCTAGGCCCCCTCCTCCACTTCCACCAGGTGCTTCACCTGGAAGATCAGGCCCCGGATGCTGGGGTTGTCCGCGCGAAAGACGCTCTGGTTGATCCGCCGGAGGCCCAGCCCCCGGAGCGCCTCGCGGTGCATGGGCTTCGAGCCCGAGACGCTCTTCCGCAGGGTGATCTTGATCCGCTCCGCCATCTCCCGGCTCCTACGACTCGGCTACGCCTTGGCGCCCTCGGCGCCCGGGGGCTCGACCCCGCGCACGGAGAACACCTCGTCCCGCCGGCGGAGGGACTTGAGCCCCGCCAGCGCCGCCTTGGCGGCGTTGTGGGGGTTGCTCGTCCCGATGCACTTCGTGAGGATGTCGCGCACCCCGGCCACGTCCAGCACGGCCCGCACGGAACCGCCCGCGATGACGCCGGTCCCGCGCGCGGCCGGCTTGAGGAGGACCCGCCCGGCCCCGTAGTGCCCGAGCACCTGGTGGGGGATAGTGTCCCCGTCCAGGGCGACCCGCACCATGGACTTGCGGGCCCGCTCAATCCCCTTGCGGATCGCCTCGGGCACCTCGTTCGCCTTGCCCAGGCCGAGGCCCACCTGGCCCTTGCGGTCCCCCACCGTCACCAGGGCGCTGAAGCTGAAGCGCCGGCCGCCCTTGACCACCTTCGCCACGCGGTTCACGAAGACGACGCGGTCCACGAACTCCCGCTCCTCCGGCGCCGCCTGGTTCCTTGGACCACCCCTGGGCCCACCTCTGGGTTCACGCGCCATCAGAACTTCACCCCCGTCTCACGAACGCCGTCGGCCAGGGCCTTCACCCGGCCGTGGTACAGGTAGCCGTTCCTGTCGAACACCACCTGCGCGACGCCCTGGGCCTTCGCCCGGCCGCCCAGAATCTTCCCCACGATGGCGGCCCCCGCGCGGTTGCCGGGATGGGCCTTCTCGGCGGCCTTGGCCAGTGCCCCGAACTCCTCCTCCAGGGAGGAGGCGGCCACCACGGTGCGGCCCGTCCGATCGTCGATCAGCTGGGCGTAGATGTGCTTGCCGCTCCGGAACTTGCCGCTCCGGAAGACCGTCACGCGCGGCCGCTCGGAGGTGCCCTTCACCCGGCTGCGGACCCGGGCCTTCCGGGCCTGCCAAGCCAACTGTTTCTTCGACACAGCCACCGCCCAATCCTCCCCGGGCTAGACGCCCGCCTTGCCGACCTTGCGGCGCACATACTCGCCCGTGTAGCGGATCCCCTTGCCCTTGAAGGGCTCGGGGGGCTTGATGCGCCGGATCTCCGAGGCCACGTAGCCGACCACCTCCTTGTCGATGCCCTTCACCTTGATAGCGTTGCGCTGGCGGTCGCTCTGGACCACGAACTCGATCCCCTCGACGGGCTCGACCCGCACCTGGTGCGAGTAGCCCACGCTGAGGAGCAGGCCCTTGCCCGAGGCCTCCACGCGGTAGCCCAGGCCCACCACCTCGAGCTCCTTCTCGAAGCCCTTCGAGACCCCCTCGACCATGTTGGCCAGGAGAGTCCGCGTGAGCCCGTGCAGCGAGCGGTCGAGCCGGCCGTCGGAGGAGCGGGTCACCACCATCCGCCCTCCGTCCACCGCCACCTTCATGCGGGGGTGAACCTGGCGATTAAGGGTGCCCTTGGGCCCCTTGACGGTGACGGCGAGGCCGTCCACCTTCGCCTCGACCCCCTTGGGCAGGGGGATGGGCATCCTTCCGATGCGCGACATCGTCAAGCCCTCACCAAATCTCGCAGATCAGCTCTCCCCCCACCCCCTGGGCCCGGGCCTCCTCGTCGGTGAGGATTCCCTTCGGGGTGGTGAGGATGGCGATCCCCATGCCGTTCAGCACCTTGGGGATGGACTCCTTGCCCACGTACACGCGGCGCCCGGGCTTGCTCACCCGGCGCAGGCCGCTCAGGGGGCTGCGCCCCTTCACGGCGGGCTTCAGGCTGACCACCAAGCGCGCCTGGCCGCCCGGGCCCGGCTTCGTCTCGTAGCTCTGGATGAAGCCCTGCGCCCGGAGGATGCCCAGGATCTCGTTCTTCATCCGGCCGCCGGGAACCTCCACCTGGACGTGGCCGGCCCGCAGGGCGTTGCGGACGCGGGTGAGGAGGTCCGCGATGGGATCCGTCATGCTCATGCCGCTGCTCCTCCCCTCACCAGCTCGACTTTGTCACTCCGGGGACCTCTCCCTGCAGGGCGAGGTTCCGGAAGCAAATCCTGCACAGCTTGAAGCGCCTCAGGTAGCCGCGCGGCCGCCCGCAACGCTCGCAGCGGTTGTGGAAGCGGACCCCGAACTTCGGCTTCTTGAGCTGCTTGGCAATCTTGCACAGCTTGGCCAATGCGACCTCCGCCCTCTCAGTTCGCCCGGAAGGGGACCCCCAGCAGCCGCAGGAGGGCCCTCCCTTCCTCGTCCGTCTTGGCGGTAGTGGAGATGACCACCCCCATGCCGCGCGGCTTGTCCACCTTGTCCACGTCGATCTCCGGGAAGATCAGCTGGTCCCGGATCCCCAGGCTGAAGTTCCCCCGGCCGTCGAATGCCTTCTGGCTCACCCCGCGGAAGTCGCGCACGCGGGGCAGGACCACGTTCAGCAGGCGATCGAGGAAGTCCCACATCTTCACCCCCCGCAGGGTGACCATCGCCCCCACCGGCATCCCCGCCCGGAGCTTGAAGTTGGCGATCGACTTGCGGGCCCGGGTCACCACGGGCTTCTGCCCGGCGATGAGGGTCAGCTCCCCCACCCCGTTCTCCAGCGCCGAGGCGTTCGAGACGGCCTCGCCCAGCCCCATGTTCACCGTGACCTTGACCACGCGCGGCACCTGCATGAGGTTCGTGTAGCCGAACTCCTTGCGCAGTTGTTCCGCCACCTGGGTGCGGTAGAACTCAAGCATCCGCGGTACGTATGCCATCCCTCGCTCCAAACGCCCCTAGACCGTGTCCAGGAGCTCGCCGCTGCGCTGCGTCACGCGGACGCGGCGGCCGTCCTCCAGGCGCTTGCGCTGCACCCGCGAGGCCTTGCCGGTCTTGGGATCCACGGGCAGCACGTTGCTGATGTGGATCTTCCCCTCGCGCTCGATGATGCCCCCCTGCTGCCCCGCCTGGCGGGCCTTGGTGTGGCGCTTCACGATGTTGAGCTTCTCCACGAGGACGCGGCCCTCCTCCTTGAGGACGCGGAGAACCTTGCCGCGCTTGCCCTTCTCGCGGCCGGCGATCACCTCGACGATGTCGCCCTTCTTCACATGGGTCTTTCCGTTACCGGCCATCAGCGGACCTCACAGGACCTCGGGGGCCAGGGAGACGATGCGCATGAAGCGCTTGCGCCTCAGCTCCCGCGCCACCGGGCCGAAGATGCGGGTGCCCACCGGCTCGCGCACGTCGTTG
The DNA here is from genome assembly GCA_016184445.1 of Candidatus Tectimicrobiota bacterium. Lineage (GTDB taxonomy): Bacteria > UBA8248 > UBA8248 > UBA8248 > UBA8248 > 2-12-FULL-69-37. Next base: position 8,458 of record JACPCT010000223.1, read on the forward strand.
ATGATGACCACGGCGTTGTCGTCGAACCGGATGTAGGTGCCGTCCTCCCGGCCCATCTCCTTGACCGTGCGGACCACCACGGCCTTGCGGACCTCGCCCTTCTTGACCGCGGCGTTGGGCGTGGCCTCCTTGACGGCGACCACGATCACGTCGCCCAGCCGCGCGTAGCGCCGCCGCGTGCCGCCCAGGACCTTGATGCACTGAACCTTCTTGGCCCCGGAGTTGTCGGCAACGCCGCACATGGTTCGCATCTGGATCATCGGGCCTGCCCTCTCCTCCGCCCGCTACTTAGAGTGCTCGATCACCTCGAGCAGGCGCCAACGCTTGCGCCGGCTGAGGGGACGGGTCTCGACGATGCGCACCCGGTCGCCGATCTGGAGCGCGTTCCCGTCGTCGTGCACGAGGTATTTCTTCCTCCGCCGGATGACCCGCTTGAACTTGGAGTGGGAGAACGTCCGCGTGACGAGCACGGCGGCCGTCTTGTCCATCTTGTTGCTGACCACCACCCCGATGCGGACCTTGCGGCGGCCCCGTTCGCTCTCCGCCATGCCTCACTTCCCTCCCGCGGAGGCCTCGGCCTCCCGCTGCTGCCTGGTGGTGAGAACCCGCGCGAGATCGCGCTTGAGGTTCCGGATGCGGGCCGTGTTGTCGAGCTGGCCGGTCGCCTTCCGGAACTTCAGGTTGAAGAGCTCCCGCCGGATCTCGCCCTCCTTCTGGACCAGCTCCTCGGGGCTCAGCTCGCGGACCTGGGCGAACTTCACTGCGCACCTCCGTGCGTGTTCACGACCCGCGTCTTGCAGGGCAGCTTGTGGGCCGCCAGGCGCAGGGCTTCCCTCGCCACGGCCCCGGTGACACCGTCCATCTCGTAGAGGATGCGGCCCGCCTGCACCGGGGCGACCCACGCCTCGGGGGTGCCCTTGCCCTTCCCCATGCGGACCTCGGCGGGCTTCTTGCTCACGGGCTTGTCGGGGAAGACCCGGATCCAGATGCGCCCCCCGCGCTTGATGTGGCGGGTCATGGCGATGCGCGCCGCCTCGATCTGGCGAGCCGTGATGCGCACCGTCTCCAGCGCCTGGAGGCCGTAGGTGCCAAAGGCCAGGTCGGTCCCCCGGCTCGCGGCTCCCCGCGTGCGGCCCTTCTGCTGCTTGCGGTACTTCGTCCGCTTGGGCTGCAACATGGCTCTTCCCCGCTCCGTCCCGCTAGGCCGAGGGCGCCTCGGCCGGCTGCTGCGGCCGCCGCCGCGACGACCGGATCATCTCGCCCCGGAAGATCCAAACCTTCACCCCGATGGCCCCGTAGGTCGTCCGGGCCTCGGCGAAGCCGTAGTCGATGTCGGCCCGCAGGGTCTGGAGCGGCACCCGCCCCTCCCGGTACCACTCGGACCGCGCGATCTCCGCCCCCCCGAGCCGCCCCGCGCAGCGCACCTTGATCCCCTTGGCGCCGAAGCGGAGGGCGGAGGTGACGGCCTTCTTCATGGCCCGGCGGAAGGCGATGCGCCGCTCGAGCTGCATGGCGATGTTCTCGGCCACGAGCTGGGCGTCCACCTCGGCCTTCCGGACCTCCTTGATGTTCACGTAGATC
>JACPCT010000224.1 GCA_016184445.1 Candidatus Tectimicrobiota bacterium
CCAGGAGGCCATGACGGCCGAGGTGTTCACCTGGGACGCCGCCTCCAACAACCGGGCCATGATCGCGGGCAAGATCTCGCTCGCCCTCAACGCCATCTCCATCACCCGGACGGCGGAGAAGGACAACCCCGCGATCTCGAAGCTCATCCAGCTCACCAAGGCCCTCCAGGGGCCGACGCGGGCCATCGGGCTCGAGCACGTGATGCAGTGCTACGTCGTGTGGAGGTTCGCCCAGAACATCGACGGCGCCAAGAAGTTCCTCGTCGACTACACGACGAGCTTCCGGGACGCCTTCGTGGCGGGCGAGTTCTACGACTTCCCGTGCTTCCCCAAGACGGTGCCCGACCTCACGAAGCTCATCTCCAACGACCCCAAGGCCCACCCGCCCGACAAGTACAAGGTGCTCGACGACGTGCTCAACTGGGCCACGAACGTGGGCTACCCCGGCTACTCCACCGCGGCCATCGACGAGCTCTTCGGAACCTGGGTGCTCAACGTCATGTTCGCGAAGACCGCCAGCGGGAAGTCCACCCCCGAGGCCGCGCTCAAGGAGGCGGACGCCGCCGCCAAGCGCATCTTCGCGAAGTGGAAGCAGAAGGGGCTCATCTAGCCCGAGGCACGACGGCAACGGATGGTTACGGTAGACTTCACCGCAGGGAGGCCCTGGATCCCCAGGGCCTCCCTGCCTGTTGATCGCCCGCCGGGCGAGCCCGGCCGAAGACACGGGAACCGCATGGCCATCGTCGAGACCCGAGACGTCCAGAAGCTGTTCGGCGACGTCCGCGCCGTGGACGGGGTGAACCTCGCGACGAACGAGGGCGAGTTCCTCGTCCTGCTCGGCCCGTCGGGCTGCGGCAAGACGACGCTCCTGCGCATGATCGCCGGCCTCGAGCAGCCGAGCTCGGGCGACATCATCATCGGCGGCCAGGTGGTCACCGCCCTCCCCCCCCGCGCCCGGAAGATCGCCATGGTCTTCCAAAGCTACGCGCTTTACCCCCACATGACCGTCGGCAAGAACATCGCCTTCCCCCTGAAGGCCCAAGGAACGCCCCGGGAGGAGCAGCAGAAGCGCGTGCAGCGGTCGGCCTCGATGCTGGGCATCGGCCACCTCCTGCACCGCAAGCCCCGCGAGCTCTCCGGCGGGGAGCGCCAGCGGGTGGCCCTCGCGCGTGCCCTGGTCCGCGAGCCGGCGGTGTTCCTCCTCGACGAGCCCCTCTCCAACCTCGACGCCAAGCTGCGGACCTCGGCCCGCGACGAGCTGCAGCAGTTCCAGCGCCAGGTGGCCACCACCACCATCTACGTCACCCACGACCAGGTGGAGGCGATGGGCCTGGGCCACCGGATCGCCGTCATGGACTCCGGCCGGGTGCGCCAGCTGGGCACCCCCCAGGAGGTCTACCACGACCCCGCCGACACCTTCGTGGCCACCTTCCTGGGCTCGCCGCCCATGAACCTCATCGAGAAGCCCGAGTACTCCCTGGGCTTCCGCCCCGAGAATTTCCTCCCCCGGGAAGTGTACGCGAAGGACGGCCACCTCTTCGCCCTGCCGTGCCGTGTCACCCGTCTGGAGTACCTGGGCTCGGACCGGCTGGTCTACGGCGTGACGGAGGGCAAGCTCGAGGGTCACCGCGTCATCTCGAAGCTGCCCTCCAACATCTCGGTGTTCATGCAGCCGGGCGAGCGTCACGAGTTCGCCCTCCCGGAGAAGGAGCTCAAGTTCTTCGACCCCCGCACCGGCCTCCGGGCCGCCCCGCGGGCCCTCTGAGGGAAGCCATGACCACGCTCGAGCGAGGCGCCGCGCCCCAGGCCCCAGCGAAAAGCCTGGGCGGCCTCCTCGACCGGCCGGAGTGGCTGGGGCCCCTGATGATCGGCCCCGCCGTGCTCTTCATCGCCCTGGTGGTGGGCATCCCCTTCCTCCTGGCCCTCTACTACAGCGTCAGCGACATCTCCATGGGCGACCGCACGATGCGTTTCGTGGGGCTCAAGAACTTCATCGCCGTGGCGGGCACCTCGAACTTCCAGACGTCGATCGTGAACACCTTCGTCTTCGCCATCGTCTCGCAGATCCTGGTCATCGTGCTGGGGACCGCCCTCGCCCTGGCGCTCCTCCGGGACTTCCGGGGCAAGTGGTTCGTCCGCTTCCTGCTGCTGCTCCCCTGGGTGGCCCCGATATCGCTCGGCACCATCGGGTGGCTCTGGATCTTCGACTCGACCTACAGCGTGCTCAACTGGACCCTGGAAGCCCTCGGCCTCATCACCCCCCATGGCTGGTACATGTGGCTCGGCATCCCGTACCTGGCCATGGGCTCGGTCATCGCCGTGCACGTCTGGCGCATCCTTCCCCTGGCCACCGTCATCCTCCTGGCCGGGCTCAGCTCCATCCCGCACGACATCCACGACGCCGCCCGGGTGGACGGGGCCGGCTACTGGCGCCACCTCTTCCAGATCACGGTCCCGCTGGTGCGGCCCATCATGCTGGTGGCGGGGCTGTTCGGGCTCGTGTTCGCCTTCACCGACATGATCGTGATCTTCGTGCTGACGCGGGGCGGCCCCTACGACACCACCCAGGTGCTCTCGACCCTCGCCTTCTTCACCGGCATCCAGGGGGGCGACCTCGCCGAGGGCGCCGCCATCGCGCTCTTCCTCTTCCCCATGCTGCTCGCCGTGGCCATCGGCTTCCTGCGCGTGGCGCGGCGCGCGGAGGTGGTCTGAGATGGCCGCGGAGGGCGGCGCCATGAAGCGGGGGGCCCGGCGCGCGGGCCACGCCGGGCTCATCGGCTTCTTCGTGATCTTCAGCGCCTTCCCCTTCTACTGGATGCTGATCACCACCTTCAAGAGCACCCCGGACCTCCTCAAGCGGGGCAACAACCCCTTCCTCCTCAACGCGCCGCCCACCCTCGAGCACCTGAAGGTGCTCTTCTACGACACCCTGTTCGGGCAGTGGATCTGGAACACCCTCCTCGTCGGGGTGGTGGTCGTGGCGATCACGCTCCTGCTGGCCGTGCCGGCGGGCTACGCCCTGGCCCGGGTCATGGGGCCCGCGGGCGAGAAGCTGGGCATCGCGATCTTCCTCACCTACCTGGTGCCCCCCACCCTGCTCTTCATCCCGATGTCGCGGATCATCGGCGACCTGGGGCTCCAGGATTCGCTCTGGTCGCTGGTGCTGGTCTACCCCTCCTTCACCATCCCCTTCTCCACCTGGCTGCTGATGGGCTTCTTCAAGGCCATCCCCAAGGACCTGGAGGAGGCCGCCATGATCGACGGCCTGAGCCGCTTCGGGGCCTTCGTCAAGGTCGTGATCCCCATCTCCGTGGCGGGCATCCTCACCACCGTCATCTTCACCCTCACCCTCGTGATGCAGGAGTTCGTCTACGCCCTCACCTTCATCACCGCCGCCCGGAGCTTCACGGTGAGCGTGGGGGTGCCCACCTTCCTGGTGCACGGGGACGTCTACTTCTGGGGCTCCCTCATGGCGGGCTGCTTCATATCGAGCGTGCCCGTCGCCCTCCTCTACAACTTCTTCGTGGACCGCTTCGTCGTGGGCTTCACCATGGGCGCCGTGAAGGGTTAGGAGAGCAACATGAAAAAAAACATCTGGGTGACCTACAAGGACCACCGCTACCAGCTCACCGCCGCGGAGGGCGAGGGGGGGGACTTCACTTGCTCCAGCAGGGTCCTTTGCCCGGACGGCAGCCGGCGCGAGGTCCGGTGCCCGGAGAAGTTCGCCACCCTCCGGAAGGCCCAGGCCGCCGGCCGCAAGCTGGCGAAGGAGTGGATCGACGCCCGGAGCAAGGGCTGATCCCCGCGCGGCTTCCATCGCATCGCCCGCCTCCGAAGCGAACATCCCCGGGGTCTCCCCCAGGGATTTCCCGCGCGCCGGGCCCCCCTACCCCGTGTACTCCAGGATGTGCATCCCC
>JACPCT010000225.1 GCA_016184445.1 Candidatus Tectimicrobiota bacterium
CCGGGGGGCCGCGCGGCGCCTCGGTTGCTTCTAGAAAATCTTCACGAAACGACCGTGACAGTTCCGTTTCACCAAACAATTCGCGAAGCGATCGATTGGCCCGCCCCATGCCAGCGACGTCGCCTCGTTTGGCCGCTGCAATATAGTCTTCGACAGGTTCCTTCAATCCATTTGCAAGCGGGCCCAGCACGCGCCTTTTCTCAAGAGGCATGTCCTTGAGCGAACGCATCAACTCGGTCAGTTTCCCGCCCTTGCGTCCCAGCAAGTGAATCCGAGCGCGTTCTGCGGAAGACTCATCAACCGCGTCTCTCAAGGTATCGAAAACCACGGCCTTGATCCCTTCGATGATCTTTTGAGTCTCGCTCTCGGTCATGTCAACCCGCCATCCGCAAAAAAAAGAACCCCGCCCTGCCGGGCGGGGCCTGTTGTCGCCGGAATCCTTCCGCTAGGCCTGCGCCCGGGCGATCTCCACCAGCTGGGTAAACGCGGCCGGGTCCGCGACCGCCAGGTCGGCCAGCAGCTTGCGGTTGATCTCGACCCCCGCCCTCTTGAGCGCCCCCATGAAGCGGCTGTAGTTCATCCCCGCCTCGCGGGCGGCCGCGTTGATGCGCACGTTCCACAGGCGGCGGAACTCGCGCTTGCGGGTGCGGCGGTCGCGGTAGGCGAAGGCCATGGCCCGCATGACGGTCTCGCGGGCCGACTTCAGGCGCTTGGAGCGGGCGCCGCGGTAGCCCTTGGCCTGCTTGAGGACCCGGCGGTGGCGCTCCCGGGAGGCGGGCTTGGCGGTGGAACGGGGCATGGCGGAAAACTCCACGGAAAAGGGGCGCGCGCGGCGCCCGGGATTCCCTATCGGGCCGCTTTTCAACGGCTTTCAAGCGGCTTGCGAACAGCCGGGGGAGGACTATACCCGCCCCGGAGGCCTTCTGCAACCCCGGGAGAGCGGCTCCCCCCTGGAAGACCCGGCTAGCCGTAGGGCAGGAGTTTGCGGAGCTCCTTCATGTCCGCCCCCTCGATGGTCCCCGCGCGCCGGAGGCCCCGCTTCCGCTTGGTGGTCTTCTTCGTGAGGATATGGCGGTGGTGGGCCTTGCTGCGCTTCACCTTGCCGCCGCCCGTGAACTTGAAGCGCTTGGCCGCGCCCCGGTTGGTCTTCAGCTTAGGCATCTTGGCTTCCTTTCTCCTCCGTCTGCGCGCGGGCGCCGCCCGCCTTCTCGATCGCCTCGGCCAGAGGGACATTCGCCCCCTCTTCGGCCTTCGGAGCTGCCTCCTTGGCCGGAGCCGGCCTGGCCTGCTTCTGCGGCTTGGGGGCAAGGATCATGATCATGTTCCGGCCCTCGAGGAGGGGGTTCTGCTCGACCGAGGCGATCTCGATGAGGTCGTTCGCCAGCCGGTCGAGGAGCCTCCGCCCGAAGTCGGGGTGGGTGACCTCCCGGCCGCGGAACATGATGGTGACCTTCGCCTTGTTGCCATCCAGCAGGAAGCGCTCGGCGTTCCGCCGCTTGATGGCGTAGTCGTGGTCCTCGATCTTGATGCGCATCTTCACTTCCTTGAGCTCGACCACCTTCTGGCGCTTCTTGGCCTCCTGGGCCTTCTTCTGCAGGGAGTACTTGTAGCGGCCGAAGTCCATGATCTTGCAGACGGGGGGGTCGGAGTTGGGCGCCACCTCCACGAGGTCGAGGTCGCGGTCCAGGGCCGCTTGGATGGCGTCCGGGACGGACAGGACCCCCAGCTGCTCGCCTTCGTCGTCGATGACCCGGACCTCCCGCGCGCGGATGTCCTGGTTCACGCGGGGCCCGGTCTGGGTGGGGCGGATGTCCCTGCCGCGGAATCGCAGGCCCATCTCAGGCCTTCCCCGGGGCGGGCGCGCGCCCCTCGGCGTCGGCCCGGATGCGGCGCAGGGCCTCTTCCACGGGGAGGGCCCCCGCGTCCCCCGCCCCACGGACCCGGAGCGAGACCTGGCCTGCCTCCGCTTCGCGCGCGCCGACCACGAGCATGTAGGGGATCTTCTCCATCTGGGCCTCCCGGATCTTGTAGCCGATCTTCTCGTTGCGGAAATCGCCCTGGGCGCGGACGCCCTCGGCGAGGAGCCGCCGCTCCACCTCGCGCGCCGCGGGGAGCTGCGCGTCGGTGATGGTCATCACCCGGGCCTGCACCGGGGCAAGCCAGGTGGGGAACGCCCCCGCGTAGTGCTCCACCAGCCCCCCGACGAAGCGCTCCATCGAGCCCAGCACGGTGCGGTGGATCATCACGACCGGGTGGCGCTGGCTGTCCGGCCCGATGTAGCTGAGGTCGAAGCGCTTGGGGAGGTTGAAATCGAACTGGATGGTCGGGCCCTGCCAGCCGCGCCCCAGGGCGTCGAGCATCTTGATGTCGATCTTGGGGCCGTAGAAGGCGGCCTCCCCCTCGTAGCGCTTGAAGGGGATGCCGCGCGTCTCGAGGGCGCGGCGCAGGGCCGCCTCGGCCTTCTCCCAGTCCTCGATGACGCCGGCGTACTTCGAGAAGTTAGCCGGGTCGTGCACCGAGAGCTCGGTCTGGAAGTCCTCGTAGCCGAAGGTCTTGAGCATGAAGTGGGCGAGGTCGATGACGGCGAGCACCTCCTCCTCCGCCTGCCCGGGGGTGCAGAAGATGTGGGCGTCGTCCTGGGTGAAGCCCCGCACCCGCAGCATGCCGTGCAGGGCGCCGCTGCGCTCGTAGCGGTAGACGGTGCCCAGCTCGGCGAAGCGGACGGGGAGGTCGCGGTAGCTGTGGAGCTGCTGCTGGTAGAGAAGGATGTGGCCGGGGCAGTTCATGGGCTTGAGGACGTACTCGTCCGCGTCGATGTTCAGGACGTACATGTTCTCGCGGTAGTAGTCGTAGTGCCCCGAGATCCGGAAGAGGGTGTCCCGCGCGATGTGGGGGATGGAGACGAGCTGGTAGCCCCGGCGGACGTGCTCGTCCTCCCAGAAGCGCTCGATGACCTTCTTGACGACGGTGCCCTTGGGCTGCCAGTAGATGAGTCCGCCGCCCGCCTGGTCGTCCACGAGGAAGATGCCCAGCTGCTTCCCGAGCACCCGATGGTCGCGCGCCTTGGCCTCTTCAAGCTTCTTGAGGTAGCCCTCGAGCTGCTCGCGGCGGGGGAAGGCGGTGCCGTAGATGCGCTGGAGCATCTTGTTCTTCTCGTCGCCGCGCCAGTAGGCGCCCGCCACGTTCAGCAGCTTGAAGTGGCGCAGCGCCCCCGTCGAGGGGACGTGGGGGCCCCGGCAGAGGTCCACGAACTCGCCCTGGGTGTAGGTCGAGAGGGCCTCCCCGGCGGGCATCTCGTTGATCATCTCGACCTTGTAGCCCTCGCCGCGCCTGCCGAAGAGGTCGAGGGCCTCCTCTCGGCTCACCTCGGCGCGCTCGATGGGGAGGTCCTTCTTGGCGAGCTCCGCCATGCGCTCCTCGATCCTGGCGAGATCTTCCAGGGCGAAGGGACGCTCGCAGTCGATGTCGTAGTAGAAGCCGTTCTCGATCGGCGGGCCGATGGTGAGCTTGGCGCCCGGAAAGAGCTGCAAGACAGCCTGCGCCATCAGGTGGGCGGTGCTGTGGCGGAGGATCTCCAGCCCCTCCTCGGAGTCCGCGGTGACGTACTGGATTTCGGCGTCGGCGGGAACGGAGCGGTTCAGGTCCACCACCCGGCCGTTCACGCGAGCGGCCAAGGCGTCCTTGGGCGGTTGCTTCTGCGGGGATCGGACAGCCATAACGGGGGCGAGTTGCCTATCGCTCCTCTGCAAAGGATCAGCGGGCCTTGGCGCGGGCCGCGAAGGGCCGCGGGAACGGCATGCCCGGGATCATCGGAATGGTAGGCGCGGGCGGTTTCGAACCGCCGACCTCTTGCGTGTCAAGCAAGCGCTCTCCCCCTGAGCTACGCGCCTTCGACGAGGCGATCATAGGTAACGCGGCGGGCTTCGCCCCGGCGGCCTTCTGCTGGCGCGGGAGGGGAAGCAGGCAGGCGCGGACCACCTCGTCCATGTTCTCGACGAAGGCGACCTCCAGGCCCAGGGGGGAATCCGCCTCGATCTCGCGTACGTCTTTCTCGTTATCGCAGGGGAGAACGACCCGGGGGATGCCCCCGCGCCGCGCGGCGAGGAGTTTCTCCTTCACCGCGCCCACGGCCAGCACCCGGCCCCGCAGCGTCACCTCCCCGCTCATGGCGGCGTCGTGGCGCACCTTGCGGCCCGTCAGGGCGCTCGCCATGGCCAGAGCCATGGTGATGCCCGCCGAGGGCCCGTCCTTGGGCACCGCGCCCTCGGGAAGGTGAATGTGGATGTCGCGCTTCTCGTGGAAGTCGGCGGGGATACCCAGATCGCGGGCGCGGGCCCGGAGCCAGGACAGCGCCGCCCGGGCGCTCTCCTTCATCACCTCGCCCAGCTTGCCGGTGAGGATGAGCGCCCCCTTGCCATCCATCACGCTCACCTCGACGGGCAGGAGGGCGCCCCCCGCCGGGGTCCAGGCGAGCCCGGTCGCCACCCCCACCCCGGCCCGTGTCTCGGGCCGCTCGGGGAAGTAGCGCGGGGCCCCCAGGTGCTTCTCCAGGTCCCCCGGCCGGAGGCGCACGGTGCCGCGCGAGGGCTTCGCCCCGCCCTTGGCCTTGCGCCGGGCGCCCCCCCCCTTCTCCACGAGCCCCCGCGCCACCTTGCGGCACAGCGTGCCGATCTCGCGCTCGAGGCTGCGCACCCCCGCCTCCCGCGTGTACTCGTGGATGAGGCGGGCGACCGTCTCCGGGGCGACCTCCAGCTGGCCCGGCTTCAGGCCGTTCTCGGTCAGCTGCCGGGGGAGGAGGAAGCGCCTGGCGATCTCCATCTTCTCCTCGTAGGTGTAGCCCGGGATGTGGATGACCTCCATCCGGTCGAGGAGAGGGGTGGGGATCGCGTCGGTGGTGTTGGCCGTGGTGATGAAGAAGACCCGGCTCAGGTCGTAGTCCACCTCGAGGTAGTGGTCGCTGAAGTTCCTGTTCTGCTCGGGGTCGAGCGCCTCGAGGAGGGCGGAGGAGGGGTCGCCCCTGAAGTCGGCGCTCATCTTGTCCACCTCGTCGAGCATGAAGACGGGGTTCAGCGTTCCCGCCCGCTTCATGGACTGGATGACGCGCCCCGGCAGGCTGCCGATGTAGGTGCGCCGGTGGCCGCGGATCTCGGCCTCGTCCCGCACCCCGCCGAGCGAGACGCGCACGAACTTCCGCCCGAGCGCGTTCGCGATGCTCCTGCCGAGGGAGGTCTTGCCCACCCCCGGAGGCCCGACGAAGCAGAGGATGGGCCCGCGGATGGCCTGGTTGAGGATCTTCACGGCGATGTGCTCGAGGATGCGCTCCTTCACCTTCTTCAGGCCGAAGTGATCCTGGTCGAGCACGGCGCGCGCGGCGGCCAGGTCGTGGCGGTCTCGGGTCTCCTGGGTCCAGGGCACGTCCAGGAGCCACTCCACGTAGGAGCGCACCACCGAAGCCTCGGCGGAGAGGGGCGTCATCATCTCCAGCCGCTTGATCTCCTTATCGACTTTCTCGGCGACCTCGATGGAGAGCTTGACCTTCTTGGCCTTGCGCCGCAGCTCCTCCCCCTCGGCGAAGAGACCGTCGCTCTGGCCCAGCCCGCGCTGGATGGCCTTGAGCTGCTCGGTGAGGAAGAATTCCTTCTGGCTGCGGTCCATCTGGCGGCGCACCCGCGTGCGCAGCCGCCGCTCCACCTTGAGGAGCTCGATCTCGCCCTCCAGCAGCGTGGCCAGGGAGACCATCCGCGCGGAGGGGTCCGCCTCCTCGAGCAGGCGCTGCTTGTCCGCGAGCTTGAAGGAGACGTTCGCCGCGATGCCGTCGGCGATGGCGGCGGGCTCCTCCAGAGCCTCCACCGAGGCGTACGCCTCGTGGGGGATGCGGTGGTTCACCCGGAGGTAGTCCTCGAAGCGGGCCAGGAGGGCCCGGCAGCGGGCCTCCTGCTCGACGGGGTCCCCCGCCACCTCCCGCACCGGCGTGGCGGTCGCCCAGAGGGCCTCGCCCTCGGGCTGGAACTCCTCCAGGCGGCAGCGCTCGACGCCCTCCAGGAGGACCTTCGCCGTGCCGTCGCTCAGGCGCATGGACTGGACGATCTCGGCCACCGTGCCGATGCGGTGGAAGCCCTTGGGGGGCTCGGGCTCCTCCTCGCGGAGGTCCTGCTGGAGGACGGCGACGACGCGCCGCACGTCCGGCGGAATGGATTCCACCGTCGCCAGCGCCCGGCCCCGGGAGACGAAGATGGGCGAGATCATACGGGGGAAGAGCACCATGTCCCGCAGGGGGATACAGGGGAGGCGAAGGGGCTCCGGCTTCACGGGCACCTCGGGGGCAAGCGGCGTGCGGCCTGCGCGGCAGCGGCCAAAGGATCAGCTCGCCTTCTCGTAAACGAGAAGCGGCTTCTCCTTGCGCAGGACGACCTGCTCGTTGATCACCACTTCCTTAACACCGGCCATGGAGGGGAGATCGAAGAGGGTCTCGAGCATCAGGTCCTCGATGATGGCGCGGAGGCCCCGGGCCCCGGTGTTGTGCTCG
>JACPCT010000070.1 GCA_016184445.1 Candidatus Tectimicrobiota bacterium
AGATCCAGTACTTGTGCGTGCTCTTGATGAGGTCGGCGTCCATGCCGCGGATGTAGCGCGAGCCGACCCGGCCGATCTCGTCCAGGTTCTTGGGGTCACGCACGTAGGCGGCTGCCTCCGACATCGCGTCCACGAACTTCTGGGTGACGCCCCGGTCCCTGTAGACGGTCTTCGGCTTGCCGTGGAGGGCGGCGCAGAAGCACACATGGTCCCCGCCGCGGACGATGAGCTTGGCGCCCTTCACCTTGCTGAGCATGTTTGTCACGTAGGGCTCCCAGGCGGCCATCGCCTGGATGCCTCCGCTGTCGAAGAGGGCGGCCATCGAGGGGTTGGAGGCGTTGACGCGGCCGACGGTCGATTCCGTCAGGCCGGCCTTGCGGACGAGGAGCACAAGCCAGACGTCGTTCATCGAGCCGAAGGTGGTGCCCACCTTCTTGCCCTTGAGGTCCGCGATGGAGTTGATGCCCGAGTCGGGGCGCGCGACGATGCCCAGCATGTTGTCGTCGGTCGACTTCGCGTAGGAGCCGCCCACGTAGCCCACCACGGCCTTCACATCGAGCCCCCGCTCGAGGGCGGCCGGGATGTTGCCGACGTTGGCGGCGCCGTAGTCGACCTCGCCGGTGTCCACCGCCTTGCTGAGCTCGGGGCCGGTGTTGCGGACGACCGCCTTCCCGTTCAGGCCGTGCTTGGCGAAGAAGCCCTTGTCCACAGCGACATAAACCACCATGCCGCCCGTGTTGCTGACGGCGCCCGCCTTCACCTCGGGCTGGGCGGCCAGGGCCGCCGGTGCGAGAGCGAGCGAGAGCACCGTGCCCGGGATGAGCCATAGTGCGCGCCTGAAAAGCGTCCCCATAGGTGTTCCTCCTCCCTGGGAGGCGTCCCGGGGCGCGCGGTCCCCTGGGGGATGCACCCGGGGCGCCTCTGATGGTTTCTTCGTGGAGCTTGAGGGGGAGATTCTAGAAGAAGAGGCCGTCCCTGTCGACCTTTGTTTTTTGTTTGGGGGGGGAGGGGATCCAGGCCCCTTCTCAGCCGCGGGGCGTCTCGACGGGGAGGCCGGGGCGGTTCCCCCACTCGCTCCAGGAGCCCACGTAGTTGCGCACCCTTGAATACCCCAGGAGCCGGAGGGCCAGGTAACCGTGCGCCGCACGGTAGCCCGTCTGTCAGTAGGCGGTGACCTCTTTCTCCGGCGTCACCCCGAGCGCCTCGAACTGCGCCCGCAGCTCGGCGGCGGGCTTCATCTCCCCCTCGGGGGTGAGGTGCTTGAGCCACTCTTGCCAGACCGCACCGGGCAGGGCGCCCCCGCGCTTGGCCCGCCTCGAGGTGCCCAGCCACTCACCTTCGCTGCGCGTGTCGAGAAGCACGTGGTTCTTTTCGCCGATGGCCGCGAGCACGTCCTTGTAGGTGGCCAGGCAGTCCCTCTTCAGGGTGTATTCGAACTTGACGGCCTGCGGCGCCTCGGCGTCCCGCGTCGTCTCATAGCCGGCCCGCTCCCAGGCGCGGTAGCCCCCGTCCAGGACGTGCACGTCCCCGTGGCCGAAGAGCTCCAGGAACCAGAAGCCCCGCACGCAGGTGTTGCCGGTGAAGTCGTCGTAGAAGACGATCGTGTTCTCGAACGAGACGCCGCGGTTGCCCAGGAGGAAGGCCCACATCCTCAGGAACGACTGGAGCGGCGCCTCGTCCGTGTCGTCGCAGTTGATCCCGTACACGTCGAAATGGCGCGCCCCGGGGATGTGGCCCATGGCGAAGCGCTCGCCGGGCCGCGTGTCGATGATCCGCAGGTTCGGGTCGCCGGTCCGCGCGTGGAGCCGGGCGGGCGGCCAGAGCAGATCGGGGTTCGCGTAACCCTTGGGATTGTCCGCGGGCATGTCGTTCCTCCCCTCAAGGAAGAAGGTTAGTCCGTCCAGAAGCCGCCGTTCACGTCCAGCGCCTCGCCGTTGATGTGGGCCGCCTCCTCGCTCGCGAGGAAGAGGACGGCCTGCCAGACGTCGTCCGGGGTGGTGAGGCGCCCCATGGGGTGGGCCTGCCGCGCCTTCGCGAGCATCTCGGGCGGGGACTCGAAGTGGAGCCCGGTGTCGGCTGGGCCGGGGAGGATGCAGTTGACGGTCACCCCCGTCTTCGCTAGCTCGCGGGCCAGGTTGTAGGTCATGGCGAGGAGGCCCGCCTTGGCGGCCGAGTAGGGGAGGTTGGGGCCGATGCCCCCCATCTTCCCCGCGATGGAGGAGAAGCTGATGATGCGTCCCGAGCCAGAGGCCTTGAGGGCGCCGATGGTCTCCTGGATGCAGTAGTAGGGGGCGAGCAGGTTGACCCCCAGGATGGCGTCCCAGTCGCCCTCCTTGAGCTCCAGGGGGGGACGGATGGGCATGTAGCCGGCCACGTTGATCAGCACCTCCAGCCCCCCGAGCCAGCCGAGCGCCTCGCGCATCGAGCGGCGGATGGCCGGCACGTCGGTGAGATCGCAGGCCGCTTTCTTGAGGCGATCCGGGGGGCCTTCAAGGGCGTCGAGCCGGGGGCCCTCCCGGTCGGTGGCGTAGACGCGGGCCCCGGCCTCGAGGAAGCCCTGAAGGATGCGGCGGCCCATGTCCCCGGCCGCGCCTGTGAGAACGACCCGGCGCCCTTGGAATTCAAAGCGGATCGGCATTGTTTCCTCTTAAAAGGCAGGTTGACCGAAAAACGGATGTGGACCCGAAAATCCCTTTCCGCACCTTGTAGCATGGCGAGCAGGGGGCCACAACGGCCCCGTGGGGGGATCGGGCCCTGATTTTTGGGGGTTTTCTTGTCTGGTTTCTTTGGTATGATGGAGGAGAATCCAACTGACAGATCCCCTCCCTGACCCTGTCCCGGGGGCGGGGATTCTCATCCGCCGGGCGGGGGCGCCGCGCCGGGCGCCCCGCGAGGAGGTTTCATGGCCGAGCTCGCGTACGTCGGAAAGAGCATCCCGCGCGTGGACGCCCCCGAGAAGGTGACGGGCCGGGCCATGTACACCCTGGACCTCCTCCTTCCGAGGATGCTCCACGGGAAGCTCAAGGCCAGCCCGCTCCCCCACGCTCGCATCAAGCACATCGACACCAGCCGGGCCAAGAAGCTCCCCGGGGTGAAGCTCATCCTCACGGGAAAGGACATCCCCGACTCCTGCATCTGGGGCGTCGTCCCCAGCTGCTACGATCAGCGCCCCCTCTGCACCGACAAGGCGCGCTTCATCGGGGACTCGGTGGCCGCCGTCGTCGCCACCTCCGAGGACATCGCCCAGGAGGCGCTGGACCTCATCGACGTCGCGTACGACGAGCTGCCCGCTGTCTTCGGCCCCCGCGAGGCCATGCGGCCCGGCGCCCCCGTCATCCACGACCGGTGGCCCAACAACGTCGCCTTCACCAAGCACATGGAGTTCGGCGAGGTGGACAAGATGTTCGGCGCCGCCCACCACGTGAGCGAGCTCTCCACCGCCTCCGCGCGGCAGGCGCATTGTTCCTTCGAGACGCACGTCTCGATCGCCGAGTGGTCGCCGAGCGGCTACCTGACGGTCTACAACTCGACCCAGTGCCCCAGCCTCTCCAGCCAGTATTTCTCCAAGTGCCTGAAGATCCCCGAGGCCCAGATCCGGGTGGTCACGAACTACGTGGGCGGGGGCTTCGGCGGAAAGGCCACAAGCAAGTTCAACATCGACTTCCTCTCCATCATCGCGGCGAAAAAGGCCGGCCTCCCGGTCAAGTTCTACTACACGCGGGAAGAGGAGTTCCTCCTCGCTACCCACCGCACCAAGCAGTTCCACGCCATCCGCATTGCCACCGATAAGGAGGGCCTCCTCCTCGCGCGCGAGGTGCGCATGGTGGTGGAGAACGGCGGCTACAGCGACTACGGCCCCGTGGTGGGTGGCATCACCGCCCACATGGGGGGAAGCCTCTACAACTTCAACTTCAAGGCCTACCGCCACCATGCCGACGTGGTCTACACCAACGTCCCGCCGGGCGGAGCCATGCGGGGGGTGGGGAACGCGGGCTACACCTTCGGGACCGAGAGCGCCATGGACCAGCACGCCCGGCAAATCGGGATGGATCCGGCCGAGTTCCGCATGAAGAACCTCGTGAGGAAGGGCGACACCACCATCATCGGCGCCAAGATCAGCAGCTGCGGCGCCCGCGAGTGCGTGCAGGAGGCCGTCAAGCGCGTCCCCTGGAAGGACGCGCGGCCCTCGAGCGGCCCCCGGAGGCGCGGCTACGGCCTCGCCATGGCGGTGCACTTCACGGGCGCCCGGGCGATGGGCCCCGAGACGGCGGGGGCCTTCATCAAGATGAACAAGGACGGCACCGTCCAGGTCCTCTCGGGCACCATCGAGATGGGAAACGGCTCGAACACGACCCTCTCCCAGATATGCGCCGAGGCCCTGGGCGTCCGGGTGGAGGACGTGAAGATCGTCAACGGCGACACCTCCGTGAACCCCTACGGCTGGGGCGTCCGGGGAAGCCGCACCACCACCATCGACGGGATGGCGACCCGCCTTGCGGCCCTGGAGGCACGCGACATGCTCTTCAGGGGGGCGGCGGAGCTCCTCGAGTGCGACGCGGCCGATCTCGACGCGCGCGACGGCAAGATTTTCGTCAAGAGCTCCCCGGAGAAGCAGACCACCCACCAGCAGGCCTACATGAAGATCTACGACAAGCCGGGGAGCGAGGCCGTCTACACCGCCGTCTCCTACGACTCCCCCAGCGAAAGCCCCGACCCGGTGACCGGCTACGGCAACTGGTCGGCCGCCTACTCCTTCGGGGCCAAGGTGGCCGAGGTGGAGGTGGACACCGAGACCGGCGCGGTGGAGGTGCTCCGCATCGTCAGCACCAACGACGTGGGCACGGTGGTCAATCCGGCGGGCGCCCAGGGCCAGCTCGACGGGGGCGCCCTGATGGGGGTG
>JACPCT010000071.1 GCA_016184445.1 Candidatus Tectimicrobiota bacterium
GTCCAGAACGCGAGGCTTCACGACGAGGAGAAGCGCAGCCGCGAGTTCCTCAACAGCGTGGTGGGGGACACCTCCGACCCCATCATCATCACCAGCCAGGACCGCACCATCCTCCTCTGGAACTCCGGCGCCGAGGAGCTCTACGGCTACAGCGAATCCGAAACCCTGGGCCGCAAGATCGACTTCATCGTCCCCGAAGACGACGCCAGGCAGAAGGGGATCGTCGGCCGCGTGACCGCGGAGGGCGTCCCCGTCACCTACGAGACCCGCCGCCGCCACAAGGACGGCCTCCTCATCCCCGTGACCATCACGCTCTCCCCCGTCCAGGACGAGCGCGGGGCGGTGGTGGCCATCGCCGGGATCCACAAGGACCTCTCCGAGTGGAAGCGGGCCGAGCGGGCGCTCCAGGAGGCGAAGGAGGAGGCCGAGGCCGCCAACCGCGCGAAGAGCGCCTTCCTCTCCAACCTCAACCACGAGCTCCGCTCCCCCCTGAACGTGGTCACCGGGCTCAGCGACATCCTGCGGCTGCAAGCGCCGGACGGCGAGACCTCCCGGATCGCCCAGAGGATCCGCGAGGCCGGCGAGCACATGCTCCGCCTGATCGAGGACCTGCTCGATCTGGACCGGATATCGACCGGCAAGCTGGGGCTCCAGCCGCGGGACGCCGCCATCGACCCCCTGGTCCGCGCCGCGGTCGAGGCCCGCCTGCCTCACCTGCCCGGCGGGTTCACCCTGGAGACCGACCTGGGCGCGGAGGGCTGCCAGGTGCGGTGCGACCCCACGCGCATCCGGCAGATCCTCATCAACCTCCTCGACAACGCCGTCAAGTATTCGCCCTCCGGAGGGGCCATCCGCGTGCGCACCGAGCGGAGCGGCGGCGAGGTCTGGATCTCGGTCAAGGACCAGGGGATCGGCATCGGCCCAGAGGAGGCCCGCCTCATCTTCCAGCGCTTCGCCCAGCTCGAGTCGGGCGGCGCGCACCGGGAAGGCGGCCTGGGCATCGGCCTCCACCTGGTGCAGCAGCTCCTGGCCCTTCAGGGCGGGCGCATCTGGGTGGAGGGGGCGAAGGGCGCGGGCAGCACCTTCTTCTTCTCCCTCCCCTTGAGCCCCCAGGCCGCTCCGCCGGCCGGCGTGGGCAACGGGGAAGGGGCCCTGCCCGCCGCCGACGGGGAGGAGCCCTGGGAGGGGGCCTCGGTGCTGGTGCTCGAGGGCCAGGTCCCGATTCAGGGCTACCTGAGGATGCTCATGCGCAACGCCGGCCGCCTGCTCTCGGCGCACACCGAGGAGGAGGGCCTCGAGGCCGCCCGCAAGGAGCGCCCCGACCTCATCCTGGTGGACCTCGAGACGCCCCAGGCCGGGGGGCTCCGGCTCCTCAGGCGGCTGAAGAGCCTGCCCGAGACGCGCGGCATCCCCGCCGTCGCCGTCTCCTCCGAGGGCCCCGGCGGAGAGAAGGAGCATTGCCAAGGGCTCGGGGTCGAGGGTTTCGTCTC
Source organism: Candidatus Tectimicrobiota bacterium (assembly GCA_016184445.1). Lineage (GTDB taxonomy): Bacteria > UBA8248 > UBA8248 > UBA8248 > UBA8248 > 2-12-FULL-69-37. Next base: position 1,491 of record JACPCT010000071.1, read on the forward strand.
GAAGCCGATCGACCCGGTCGCCTTCCGGCTGGAGATCAGCCGGGTGCTCTCCGGCCGAAGGGAGAAAAAGACGCCCCCGCCCTCCCTCTCGGCGCGGGGGGGCTGAGCCCGGGCCGGACGCCGCCCGGGCGTTCCGCCCCCGCCGCGGAATTGATAGACTCCCCCCGCCGTTCCCGCGTCTTCCCGGAATCCCACGAGGAGGCCTCCGCCCATGAAGGCGATGCTGCTCAAAGAGTTCGGCCAACCCCTTTCCTGGGAGGAAGTGCCCGAGCCCAAGATCACCGGCCCGCGCCAGGTCCTCGTCCAGGCCAAGGCGAACGGCCTGTGCGCCACCGACCTCAAGATCGCGGACGGCCTCGTCAAGTCGGCCAAGAAGCCCCTCCTCCTCGGCCACGAGAGCTCGGGGGTGGTGGCCGAGGTGGGCAGCGAGGTGGAGTCCGTCCGCCCCGGCGACCGGGTGGTGATGGTGGCCAAGCAGACCTGCGGCCGCTGCCGCATGTGCCGCGCCGGCCGCGAGGAGATGTGCCTCAGCTCGCCGGGCCGGATGGGCTTCGAGATCGACGGCGGCTTCGGGGAGCTGGTCTCGATCTCCGACCGCAACCTCGTCAAGGTGGGCCCCGGCGTCTCGATGGAGGCGGCCTCCCTCATCGGGGGCACCCTCGGCTCCCCCCTCCACGCCATCCGCATGGCCCGCGTCGAGCTGGGCGAGACGGCCGTCATCTTCGGGCTGGGGGGCCTGGGCATCCACGCGCTCCAGATCCTGCGCCACCTGGGCGCGAACGTGATCGGGGTGGACGTGAAGGAGGAGAAGCTCGAGGCGGCCCGGCGGCTCGGCGCCCTCCACACCCTCAACGCCCTGCGGGAGGACCCGGTCAAGGCCGTCATCGACATGACCGGGGGCGTCGGGGCCGACGTGGCCCTCGAGATCGTCGGGGGCGCCGCCGTCCCCCCGGTCATCCAGCAGTGCATGGACCTCCTGCGGCCCGGCGGGCGGCTCGTGATCCTGGGCTACCACTACGGCCAGGCCGTGCCCATCGACCCGGCCAAGATGGTCTACCGCTGGATCCAGATCATCGCCTCCCACAACCACTCCGTGCGGGACGTGGCCGACGCCGCCAGCCTGGTGAACGACGGCCGCGTGAAGGCCGTCATCTCCGGCACCGCCCCCATGCGGGAGGCGAACGAGGCCCTCGGCCAGCTGCGGGCGGGGGACCCGGTCGGGCGGATCGTCCTCCAGTGGTGAAGAAGAAAGTCGTTTCCCCCATTCTGTAGGGGCGACCGGCCGGTCGCCCCTACAACAAAACCAAGGCTGGCCAGAGGGCTGTGCGCCTTCCGCCCCGCCCCGCTCCTGTGCCATACTCGCCCCGGCGGACGAGGATCGCACCCTCCCGGTTCGCGCGCGCCGGCGCGGCTCCAAAGGCGCCGCCCGGCCTGAGGACGGAGCCATGGGACACCGCACCGAGACCGACAGCATGGGGGAGATCCAGGTCCCCGGCGAGATGTACTACGGGGCCCAGACGGCCCGCTCCCTCATCCACTTCAACATCGGGGGGGACCGCTTCCCCCGCGAGATCATCCGGGCGCTGGGCATCCTCAAGAAGGCCGCCGCCCTCGCCAACGAGGAGATCGGCTCCCTCCCCGCCGAGAAGGCCCGCCTCATCGCCCAGGCGGCGGACGAGGTGACCGAGGGCAAGCTCGACGCCCACTTCCCCCTCCGCGTCTGGCAGACCGGGAGCGGCACCCAGACCAACATGAACGCCAACGAGGTTATCTCGAACCGCGCCATCGAGCTGTCCGGCGGGAAGATGGGCTCGAAGAAGCCCGTCCACCCCAACGACGACGTGAACAAGGCGCAGTCCTCGAACGACACCTTCCCCACCGCCATGCACATCGCCGCGGCCGAGCAGGTCTCCAAGCGCCTGCTGCCCGCCGTGGAGGGCCTGCGCGCGACCCTCGCCGGCAAGGCGGCGGCGTTCGAGGGCATCATCAAGATCGGCCGCACCCACCTGATGGACGCCGTGCCCCTCACCCTGGGCCAGGAGTTCTCGGGCTACGCCGCCCAGCTCGGGAACGGCGCGGGCCGCCTCCGCGCCTCCCTCGATGGGCTCTTCGAGCTGGCGCTCGGCGGCACGGCGGTGGGCACCGGGCTCAACACCCATCCCCAGTTCTCCGAGAAGGCCTGCGCCCGCATCGCCCAGATGACGGGCCTGCCCTTCCGCCCGGCCCCCAACAAGTTCGAGGCCCTGGCCGCCCACGACGCCCTCGTCTTCGCCCACGGAGCCCTCAAGACCCTGGCCGCCTCCCTCATGAAGATCGCCAACGACATCCGCTGGCTGGCCTCGGGCCCGCGCTCGGGCATCGGGGAGCTGCGCATCCCCGAGAACGAGCCGGGGAGCTCCATCATGCC
>JACPCT010000072.1 GCA_016184445.1 Candidatus Tectimicrobiota bacterium
GAGGCCTTCCAGCGGGCGGCGGGGCGGCATGTCTTCTTCCGCTGCGGGGACGCCGCGGTCTTCCTCCTCTTCAACCCCGGCAAGACCCGGGAGCCGGACCTCGGGCTCGGCGTGCCCGCCCACGGGGCGGCGGGCCCCGGCCACGCGGCCTTCGCCGTCCGGGAGGGGGAGCTGGAGGGCTGGCGGGCGCGCCTGGGCGCCTGCGGCGTGGCGATCGAGAAGGAGGTCGACTGGCCGGGCGGGGGGCGCTCGCTCTACTTCCGCGATCCGGCGGGGAACAGCGTGGAGCTCGCCTCCCCGCGCATCTGGCGGCTGGAGGAAATCTAAGGGAGGGTCATGCATGGCCCGCGGAGGACATCCCCACGGAGCGCAAGGGGGCTCGGGCGAGGGGCTGGCGGAGCACGAGAAGCGGTTCCTCGGCCGGATCGCCCAGAAGTACGGGAAGGACGAGCGGGCGGGCCAGGTGCGGAGCTACCTGATCGCGGCGGCGGTCATCCTCGCCTTCTTCGCGCTGGCGCGGTGGGTGCCCTGGTGGTGGGCGGCCCTCCTCGCCGCCGAGGGGGCGGGGCTCTACATGTTCCACCAGTACAAGCGCTTCTCCCGCTTCAAGACGCGCATCCTGCTCAAGCTCTGGCGGGAGCGGGGCGCAGACAAACCCTCCTAAGGATTGTCATGGACCCCAGCGACACTATCCAGCGAATTCGCGCCGCCTTGGAAAGAGGAGAATCCAAGGCGGCATCGCGGATTGCTCGGGAGGAGTACCCTCTTTACTCCGAAAAGCAAAGAAGTCAGAAAAATTTCGGGGCGCCAATCGGCGGGCATTTTCATCCGCGGTGGTTTCATAGACCGCTACTCTGGACGGCGACTCCTTTATCCAAGTGTGTTGCGGCTTCTCACGCTCAAGATGCCGGAGGAATTCCCTGCCCACCCGAATTGGGACATGAGCGAATCCCACATCGTTTATTGGGAATTATTCCCTACGATTGATCATGTGATCCCGCTCGCCCGAGGCGGGCCGGACGATGAAATGAACTGGGTCACAACCTCTATGCTTCGTAATAGCGCCAAGTCAAATTGGACGTTAGAAGAACTCGGCTGGAAGTTATTGCCGCCGGGAAGCACTCGCGAGTGGGACGGGTTGATGCGGTGGTCTTATGAATTTGTGCTGCGCGACCCCAGCCTCTTGAAAGATCGGTATCTCAAGCGCTGGCATAAGATCGCGGAAGAACAATTCCGCCGAGATCGGTCTCATTCGCCAGCCTAGAAGCGCGGGCGCGGCCGCTCGATCGGGGGGAGGAGCTCGAGAACGGCCTCTACCGGCTGGTGGTCGGCGACCGTGACGGGAGGCACGTCGGCGTTGCGGGCGAGAAGGCCCTCCGAGTAGTAGATGTGGTCGATCCGCCCTCCGAAGGGCCCGGCGTAGTAGGTGAAGCCGAAGCCCGAGCCGCTCACGTCGAAGGCGTTGGAGAGGCGCTGGGCGAGGCGGAGGACGTCCAGGCTCTTGGAGGTGGTGTTGAGCGTCCCGCCCAGGATGAAGGGCTCCACCCCGCCCTCGGCGATCAGCCGCAGGTAGATGAGCTGGGAGCGCCGGGAGTACTCGTAGAGCCGCAGGGTCGCCAGCCAGTCCAGCACGCTCCCGAAGGAGATGCCCACGTCGCGGCTCCAGATGTCCTTCCAGGGCACCCGGGGCGGGCACAGGTGGGCGTTGGCGAGGCGGATGGCGCGTTCCCCCACCTGGGCCTTGGCGACCAGGGCGTCCGCCTCGGCGCAGACGCCGCCCGGCACGGGCCCGGGGGGCAGGGGGACGACCTCGGCCTCCCGCAACGGGAAGCGGCTCAGGATGGCCATCCCGAACAGCTGCCCCGTGGAACGGGGGCCCTCCCGCCAGACGGCGTGCGGGTAGCGGCTCCCCAGCGCCTGGAGAATGCGGGGCCGGTCGCCCGCCTGGGCGTCCCCGTGGACTTCCTGGAGGAAGAGCACGTCCAGGTCGCGCCGCTCCCGGAGGTAGGCGTAGGCGGCGGGGCGCAGGCCCTCGCCGCGGCCCAGGTTGAGGGTCATCACCCGGATCGCCGGCCCCGAGAGGGGAGGGAGGGAGCCCCGGGGAAAGAGCATGCCCGCGTGCTGCATGGCCAGCGAGGCCAGCAGCCAGACCGTGGGGACCGAGCGCAGGACGTTGGAGACCCCCCGCGCGAGGAGGCCCACGAGGCAGCCGCCGAGGGTGAAGTAGGCCCAGAAGTGGGAGACGAAGCTGGCCTTGGAGGCGAAGCGCCCGTTGGCCCGCAGGTACCACAGGCCCGCGTCCCCGGCCGCCGCGAGGACGAGCGCCAGGAGGGCCAGGAAGGAGAGCCAGCCCAGGAAGCCCTGGGGGGGGAACCACTTCCGGGGGCGGTACACGCGATTGATCATCCCCGCCTCCTCTGGCACGATGGCGCCCCGGTCGCCCGCAGCGCACGTCCAGGGAAGAGGCCATGGCCGAAGAGACCCAGACGCAGGTCCAGACCACCTTCATCTGCCCCGCCTGCGGCCAGGCGGAGCTGCCGCTGCCGGAGGGCTGGCTCCCGCAGGAGACGCCCTATGTCCGGCTCGCCGAGATGCACAACTGCGAGCGGGCCCAAACCGCCTCCTTTCTCTTCGGCGACGGCCACACCTTGGGCTTCGGCGGGGTGGTGCGCGACGAGGGGCCGGACGGACGGCCCCGCGAGCGGTGGGCGCCCCCCCGGGCCGTCATCGCCTGCCACTACGCCCGCCAGGGGCGGCGGCTCGCCTCCACCGAGGCCGCGCCCTCGTGCTACCCTCAGCCCCTCTACCGCAACCTGGCGCACGGCCAGAACACGGACGACGTCTTCGTGGCCATGGCCTTCCTGCCCCACGGCGAGCGGCTGAGCGCCGCGATGCGCGCCCGGGCGGAGCAGCTCGCCAAGGCCCTCAAGTAGCCCGCGCCGCGCCGTCCGCCTTCCGCGCGAACCGGAAGCGCACCCGCCCCGGCCAGGAGCGGTGCATCTCCCGCCCGCAGGCGGCGCACCTGGCCGAGAAGCGGGTCATGAGGCCCCACGACGGCGCCCCCGTGGCCCCGCCCCCCGGGGCCGGCTCCAGGCGGGGGGAGCCGCAGCCCTCGCAGAGCAGCAGCTCCTCGGTCCCCCCCTCCTCCCTCGCGTGGATCTCCATCCTCAACCCCTCAGCGCCGATCCAGGAGCGCGTTGTAGAGCCAGGCCGAAGAAGACGAAGCCCACCCCGAAGCCCCAGAGGGCGCCCGCGAGCGCGCCCGCGAGGGCGGGCCCCGCCCCGACGTAGAAGCCCCCGATGAGGCGCATCATCTCCGCCCCCGCGCCGGTCAGGGCCGGCACGGCGCCGTAGGCGAAGAACACCAGCGCGTAGACGGCGCCCATCGCCACCCCGAACCTCACGGCGTCAAGCTTCATGCCGGCCCTCCCTTCACGCGTCCGCGGCCCGGGAAAGGAACGTTTCGGCCAATATAGCGCCCCGGCGGGCCCCGCCGCCAACCCCGGGGGCGCGCTTGCCCGGCCGGGCGGGAACGTGCTCCCATCCCGTCACGTGCTGTCATCCGAATCCAAGGAGGAAGCCCATGCCGGATGAGACGCTCTACCAGAAGGGGCTCGCCAACCGGGCCAGAGTGTTCGGCGCCGACGGGGAGGAGCGCCGCAAGGTCTTCGAGCGGGCGAGCCCGGACTTCGCCCGCTCCTTCGTCACCGAGCAGGTCTTCGGCGGCCTCTACGAGCGCAAGGGCATCGACGACAAGACGCGCGAGGCGGTCATCCTGGCCATCCTGATCGCCCGGGGGATGAGCAAGGAGATCGAGTACCACGTCCACGCCGCCCTGAACGTGGGGATGACCCGGAAGGACATCGAGGAGATCATCATGGTGTGCGCCTATCGCTCAACGTCTTCAAGGAGAGGGGGATCTGAGGGCAGCGTCCCTACTTCCCGTCGGGCCCCAGGGTCTCGCGGATCCGCTCGGCGAGGGCCTCGACGACCTGGCGGGAGACCTCCTCGAGGGTGCCCCGCGTGCGGGCGCCCGAGGCGAAGGCGTGGCCGCCCCCGCCGAACCGCTGGGCGACGCCGTGGATCTCGACCTTGCCCTTGGAGCGTAGGCTCACCCGCACCCGGCCCCCCTCGATCTCCGAGAAGAAGGCGACCACCTCGACCGACTGGATGCCCCGGGGAAGGGAGATGTACTCGTCCGTCTCGAGCGGTCCAGCTCCTCCTGGCCGAGGGTGAACCAGGCGAGGCGCGCCCCGCACTCGAGCTTGAGGCGGCCCATCAGGGCGCCCATGAGCCTGACCGAGCCCGCCCCGTGCGACTCCCAGAAGATGGAGTAGGCCTCGCCCGGCGCCGCGCCCAGCTCGACCAGCCGCGCCGCCCAGCGCAGGGTCTTGGCGGTGGTGTTGGTGAAGCGGAACTGGCCCGTGTCGTACACCATGGCGGCGTGGAGGCAGCGGACGACGAGGGGGTCGCCGAAGGCGCAGCCCTCCTCGTCCAGATAGTCGGCGATCATCTCGCCCACGGCGGCGGCCCTGGTGTCGATGGCGGAGGGGCAGTCGAAGTTGTCGGGCTCGGCGATGTGGTGGTCGATCACCGCGACCGGCAGGGCGCTCGAAATCACGGGCCCCTCCAGCCTCCCGAGGCGGCTGGGCTTGCCCGTGTCGAGGACGAGGGCGCCGTCAAAGCGCGCGGGCCAGTCCTGGACGGCGAGCAGATCCTCCCGCCCGCGCACGAGGCCCTCGGGGTCGAAGGCGGCGGTGAAGCCGGGGCAGGGGCCCTCGGTCACCACCGTGGCCTCCTTGCCGAGGGAGCGGAGGTAGCGGCTCAGCGCGATGCAGGAGAAGAGGCCGTCCCCGTCCGGGCCCACGTGGGTGAGGAGGAGGAAGCGGCGGCGGGCGGCGATGAACGCCCGGACCCCGGCGAAGCGGCTCGCGGAGTCGCTCATTCCGCCGCGTCCAGGCTCACGCGGTGGAGCTGGGCGAGGACGCGCTCGCGCAGCCCGCGGGGGGGCTCGGGAGGGGCGAGGGGCTCGCCCGCCCTCATGACGGGGGCGAGGAGTTGCTCCATCGCGCCGCCGCAGGCCTCGCAGTCGCCGTAGGGGCGGTCGGCGGGGATGACCCGCTCGGCGCCGCAGGCGCGGCACCGCAGGAGGTGCTTCGCCCCCGAGAGCTTGCCGCGCTTGGCCACCGCCTCGCCCTCGACCTCGACGATGTCCATCGAGTAGTCGATGGTGGCGGCGGAGCTGATGGCGGTGCCCACGCCGTAGCCCCCGTCCACCGCCTCGTTGAGCTCGAGGATCTTCCGCTCGTCCAGCCCCCCGCTCACGAAGAGCTTGACGTGCCGGTGGCCGGCCCGGTCGAGCTCCCAGCGCACCTCCCGGAGGATCTGCGCCATGTCCCCCCGCCGGGAGCCCGGGGTGTCGAGCCGCACGGCGGCGAGGCGGTCGGCGAGGGCCTTGGCGGCGGCCAGGGCCTCGAACTTCTCGTCCCCGAAGGTGTCCACGAGGGCCACGCGGGGGACCTCGGGCCCGATCACCTCGTCGAAGGCCTTGAGGGCGGGGACGAGGCCGCCCATCACGATGATGAGGGCGTGGGGCATGGTGCCGACGGGGGTGAGGCCCAGGAGCTCGGCGCCCTTCACCAGGGCCACCCCGTCGCAGCCGCCGATGTAGGCGGCGCGCTCGATCATGGGGGCGATGGCGGGGTGCATCCGCCGGGCGCCGAAGCTGACGAGCTGGCGCCCCCCGGCGGCGATGCGGCAGCGGGCGGCCTTGGTGGCCACCCCGCTCGCCTGGCACATCAGGCCGAGCACCGGGGTCTCCAGCACGGCGAAGTCGTTGTAGGCGCCCGCGATCTCGAGGACGGGCTGGAAGGAGCGGAAGACCGCGCCCTCCGGCACCGCCCGCACGTCCACCGGGAAGCCCTTGAGGAGGGAGAGGATCTCCTCCAGCCCGGCGAACACCCCCCAGCCGGAGGGAAGGCTCTTCGCCATGAACTCCGCGCGCACGCGCTTGCGGACGCCCTTGGCCTCGAGGATGCGGCGGGTGCGCTCGAAGTAGACGTCCGTCACCTTGCCGGAGCGGATCTCGTCGAAGCCGGAGATGAACAGGCTCACGTGGGGGGCCGTCCGAGAGAAGGTGGCTACTCCGCGGCGGCGGGCTGGGCCTTGGGCCGCCGCGCCGCCTCGACGTTCCGCAGGCCGAAGAGCTTGCCCCAGGGCCGGGGACCGCGGTAGTTCACCTCCTTCTCCCAGACGTCGTAGAGGCGTTCCTTCTCGTACACCAGGTCGTCGCGGAAGAAGCCCGGCGTCTCGTACTGATGGGTGTGGACGATGGACTTGGGGGTGGTGGGGCAGGCCTCGGTGCACAGGCCGCAGTACATGCAGCGCATGTAGTCGATGTAGAACTCCCTGGCGTACATCTCGCGGCCCTTGCCCGCCGTCACGATGGTGATGCAGTCCACCGGGCAGGCCTTCTCGCAGTTGAGGCAGCCGATGCAGTTCTCCTCGCCCGTCTTGAAGTCCCGCGTGAGGCCCAGGAAGCCCCGGAAGCGCTCGGGCGCCTCCCAGCGCTCCGAGGGGTACTGGAGGGTGACGGGCTTGCGGAACATGTGGCGGAAGGTGAGCGCCATCCCGCAGACGATGTCCCACAGGAAGAACCGCTTGAGCGCCCTGGAGATCTCCATCTTTCTCCCCCGCCCGCCGCCCCGCCCGCGGGGCCGGGCATCAGGAGGCCGTGGCGGCCTCTTTCTTGCGCTTTTTCCCCTCCGCCTGGGCCTCGAGGTACTTCTCGGCCGCGACGGCGGCGGTGGTGGCGTCCCCCACCGCGTTGGTGATCTGGCGGATGAGCTGGCTGCGGCAGTCGCCCGCGACGAACAGGCCGGGGACGCTCGACTGCATGTTCTGATCCGTGATGATGAAGCCGCCCTCGTCCTTCCTCACCGGATCCTTGATGAGGTGGGTGTTCGGGATGAAGCCGATGAAGACGAACAGGCCCTGGGCGTCGATCTCCCGCGTCCCGCCCGTCTTGACGTTGCGGATGCGGAGCTTCTTCATCTCCCTCTCGTCTCCGACGACCTCCTCGGGCACGGAGTCGAGGATGACCTCGACCTTGGGGTTCTCCCGGAGCTTGTCCACCGCGACGGCGTGGGCGCGGAACTGGTGCCGCCGGTGGATGAGGTAGACCTTGGTGCCGTACTTGGTGAGGAACATCCCCTCCTCGACGGCGCTGTTGCCCCCGCCCACCACGGTGATCACCTCGTCCTGGAAGAAGGCCCCGTCGCAGA
>JACPCT010000073.1 GCA_016184445.1 Candidatus Tectimicrobiota bacterium
TGGGGGGAGGGTCCCACGCCGGGCAGCGGCGGGGGCGCCAGGGGCTCCTCCTCGTCGCAGGGGCGGCGGGAGGGGGTTCGGCGGGCCCCCGGCTGCGGGCCGCGGAAGTCGGCCACCTTGCTCAGGCGGAAGGCCTCCTCCTCGCCCTTCGGTTTCTCCTCGAGAGGTTTCTCGGGCGCGGGTTCCGGCTTCTTCTTGTTCTTGGGGTCCTGGCCTTCGGGCCCTTGCTTGATGAGGTCGCTCAGGCGCATGGCTCAGACCCCTCCTCCGCCGTCCCGGACGACCTTCTCGACGAGCTTGCTGTTGATGAGGGTGACCTTGTAGCTGAACCCCACCAGGAGGCACAGGTCGCACACGTTCACGATCTTGCGGGGGACGCCGTTCGAGACCTCGTAGATCATCTTGATCGCCTGCTCGGAAAAGATGCTTTTCTCCAGCCCCGCCACCTTGAGACGGAAGAAGATGAACTTGACCGTCTCGGCGTAGTCAAGCGGGCTTAGATGATACTTGATGGCTATTCTCTGGCTCAACTGGGGGATTTTCTCGACCCGCTCCCGCAGCTCGGGCTGGCCGACCAGGATGAGGGTCAGCAGGAAGCGGTCGTTCAGCTGGAAGTTGAGGAGCAGCCGCAGCTCCTCCATCGTCTCGTCGTCCTTGATGGCTTGCGCCTCGTCCACGACGACGACGGTGGTCTTCCCCTCCTGCGCGTTGCTGAGGGTCTTGTTGTTGAGCAGCCGGAGGAGGTCGACCTTCGAGTCGGCGCTGTCCTCCACGTTCAGCTGGTAGAGGATCTCCTTGAGGAAGTCGACGGGGCTGAGGCTCGGGTTGGCGACGATGCCGACGTCGAACTTCTCCTCGGACAGCTGGCGCACGAAGGCGCGGGTGAGGGTGGTCTTCCCCATGCCGACGTCGCCGGAGAGCATCGCCGCGCCCTTCCTGCCGTGGGCTGCGTAAAGGAGGCGCGTCATGGCCTCCTCATGCTTGGGCGAGAAATAGAGAAAATCCGGGTTCGGAAGGTTCTCGAAGGGCGGAACCTTGAGACCCCAGTAATCCAGGTACACGCTCGCCGCCCCTCCACTCGCGCCGCCGAGCCCCCTCAGGGGTTTCGTTCGGCGATGAGACGCAGCCCGATCAGCGTCAGGTCGGGGTTCACCTCGTCGAAGAAGGCGGCCTGGGACGCCAGCGCGACGCTCTGCCCGCCCGTCGCCACCACCCGGGCGGGCGAGCCCAGCTCGGCCTTCATCCGGTCCACGATCTCCCGCACCAGGCCCAGGTAGCCGAAGAACATGCCCGCCTGGATGCTGTGAACGGTGTTTCTCCCGATGACCGAGGGCGGCATGACCGGCTCGACCCGGGGAAGGCGGGCCGTGCGATCCACCAGGGCCTCGAGGGCGATGCCGAAGCCCGGCGAGATGGCTCCTCCCAGATACTCCCCGCGCGCCGAGATGGCGTCGAAGGTGATGGCGGTCCCGAAGTCGACCACCACGAGCGGCCCGCCGTAGAGGTGGTGGCCCGCGACGGCGTTGGCGATCCGGTCCGCCCCCACCTCGTGGGGGTTGTCATACTTGATCGCGATGCCCGTCCGGACTCCCGGGCCCACGACCAAGGGCGCCACCCCGAAGTAGCGGCGCGACATCTCCTCCAGCGTGGGCCCCAGCGGCGGGACCACGCTGGCGATGACCACCCGCTTCACCTGCTCCATCCGGTGGCCGCCCAGGCGGAAGAGGCCCTCCATCAGGATGGCCAGCTCGTCCGTCGTCCGCCGGGCCACCGAGCCGAGCCGCCAGCTCGCCCGGATCTCCTCCCCCTCGAAGAGGCCGACCACGGTCTGCGTGTTGCCGACGTCGATGGCCAGGAGGCGGCCGCCCGGGTTCACGTCTCGATGACCTCCCCCGCCTCGGCCCGGAGGAGGCGCCCCTCCGCGCCCTGGAGAAGGAGCCGGCCCGAACCGTCGATTCCGGCGACCTTCCCGCGGAGGGTCTCGCCTTCGGCCGAAACCGCGGCCTCCTCTCCCAAATTATCACACAATTCCATCCACCGCGTCCGCACGGGCTCGAACCCTGTGTTTAGGAACACTTTGTACCAGAAATCGAGGTGTCTCAAAAGGAGACTCAGCGTCTCCTCGGCCTCCGGGGCCGCCTTGCCCGCCAGCCGGAGGGAGGTGGCCCGCCCCCGGATCTCGGCGGGAAAGTCGGTCTCCTCGCCGGTCAGATTGACCCCCACTCCCGCCACCACGGCCGGGGGGGGGCCTCCCTGGGGCTCGTACTCGCACAGGATGCCCCCCAGCTTTTTCCGGTGGACCCTCAAGTCATTCGGCCACTTGAGGCCCACCGGGGGCCCGGCCAGGGAGGAGAGCCCTTCGGCGGCGGCCACCCCCGCCAGGAGGGTGAGGAGACGGGCTTCGGCGGGAGGCTTCGGGGGGCGGAGGAGGACGGAGAAGTAGAGCCCGGCCCCGGGAGGGGAGTGCCAGCCGCGGCCCCTACGCCCCCGCCCCCGGGTCTGGGAGCGGGCGGCGATCACGAGCCCCTCGGCCTCTCCCCGGCGGGCCCGCTCGAGGAGGAGGTCGTTCGTCGAGCCCGCCACGTCGAGCCATTCGACCCGCCACGCCAGCGCGGGTGAGCCCGGCGGGAGGGCGGGTGCGGCCATTCAGTCCTTCAATTCCTGGAGACGGGAGAGATGGGCCCGGAGCTTGGCCTCGCGGTCCCGGGTCTCGGCCAGCCGCCCCCGATCCTTCTCGACCACCTCGGCCGGGGCGCGCTCCACGAAGGTGGGGTTGGCCAGCTTCTTCTCGAGCGCCTGGATGGAGGAGGCCGTGTCCTTGATCTGCTTCTCGAGCCGGCGGATCTCCTCGTCGGTGTCGATCAGGCCCTCGATGGGGATGAAGACCTGGACCTCGCCCGAGACCGCGGCGGCGGCCGCCTTGGGGCGCTCGACGCGGGGGCCGATGGTCCAGTCCGGGCGGAGCCGGGCGAGCCGCTGGATCCACTCGGCCTGCTGGAGGATGAGCTTCTCCTGGGCCGGGCTCTCCACGTGGATGAGGGCGCGGACCTCATGCCCCGGGGGGATGTTGAGCTCGCCCCGGACGTTGCGGACCGCGCTCACGAGCTCCACGAGGGAGCCGAACTCCCGCTCCGCCCCGGGGTCGTCCCAGCCCTCGGCGGGGGCGGGCCAGGCGGCGGCGGCGATGCTCTCGCCCTCGATGCCGGGGAGCTTCTGCCAGATCTCCTCGGTGATGAAGGGGACGATGGGGTGCAGCAGGCGCAGGGTGCGCTCCAGCACCCGGGCGAGGACGGCGCGGCTGGAGTCCCCCTCGGCCCCGCCCAGGAGGGCGGGCTTGATGACCTCGAGGTACCAGTCGCACAGCTCGTGCCAGGTGAAGTGGTAGAGGGCCAGGGCGGCGTCGTTGAAGCGGTACTCCGCGAGCGCCTCGTCCACCTTCCGGTTCGTGCCGTTCAGGCGGCTCATGATCCAGCGGTCGCTGAGAGAGAGTTTCGAGCGCCCGGGCATCGCCGGCGGCCCGGCCGGCAGGTTCATCAGGGTGAAGCGGGCGATGGCGGTGAGGGTCATCCGCAGGGAGTCCGCCCCGTACTTCTCGATGACCTCCAGGGGGTCGATGACGTTCCCCCGCGTCTTGCTCATCTTCTGCCCTTGCTCGTCGCGCACCAGGGCGTGGATGTAGACGTCGCGGAAGGGGACGTCCCCCATGAACTTGAGGCCCATCATGATCATCCGGGCGACCCAGAAGAAGATGATGTCGAAGCCCGTCACGAGGACCGAGGTGGGGTAGAAGAACTCCAGGTCGCGGCTGCGCCCGGGCCACCCGAAGGTGGAGAAGGGCCACAGCCCCGAGCTGAACCAGGTGTCCAGCACGTCGGTCTCGCGCCGCAGCCCGGGGCCGGCCGGATCCTCGCGGGAGACGAAGACCTCGCCCGTCTCGTCGTCGTGCCAGGCCGGGATCTGGTGGCCCCACCAGATCTGGCGGCTGATGCACCAGTCGCGGATGTTGCGCATCCACTCGAAGTAGGTCGCCTTCCACTGGGGGGGGATGATGCGGATGCGCCCCTCCTCCACGGCGCGGATGGCCTCCTCGGCGAGGGGCTTCATCCGGACGAACCATTGCTTGGAGAGGTAGGGCTCCACCACGGTCCCGCAGCGGTAGCAGCCGCCGACCGAATGCTTGTGGGGCTTCGTGCCCCGCATGAGCCCGAGCTTCTCCATGTCCGCGGCGATGCGCTCGCGGGCCTCGAAGCGGTCGAGCCCGGCGTAGGGCCCGCCGTTCTCGTTGATCCTCCCGTCCCGCGTGAGGATGTTGACCTGAGGGAGGTTGTTCCGCAGGCCCGCCTCGAAGTCGTTGGGGTCGTGGGCGGGGGTGACCTTCACCGCGCCCGAGCCGAAGGCGGGGTCCACGTAGCGGTCGGCGATGATGGGGATCTTGCGGTCCACGAGGGGCAGCCGCAGCCAGCGGCCCACCAGGCCGGTGTAGCGCGCGTCCTCGGGGTGAACCGCGACGGCCGTGTCGCCCAGCATGGTCTCGGGCCGGGTGGTGGAGATGGTCAGGCCCTCGCCGCCCTCCCAGAGGGGGTAGTGGAACTCCCAGAGCTTGCCCTCGCGCTCCTCGTGCTCGACTTCCAGATCGGAGACGGCGGTGCCGCAGCGGGGGCACCAGTTGACCAGGTAGTCGCCCCGGTAGATGAGGCCCTCCTCGTAGAGGCGCACAAAAGCCTCGCGCACCGCCCGGGAGAGGCCCTCGTCCATCGTGAAGCGCTCCCGCGGCCAATCGCAGGAGGCCCCCAGCCGCATGAGCTGGCGGATGATGGTGCCCCCGTTCTGGCCCTTCCACTCCCAGACGCGATCGACGAACTTCTCGCGCCCGAGCTGCTCGCGCGTGAGCCCCTCGGCCGCAAGCTGGCGCTCCACCACGTTCTGGGTGGCGATGCCGGCGTGGTCGGTTCCCGGCATCCAGCAGACGGCGTGGCCGCTCATGCGCTTCCAGCGGATGAGGATGTCCTGGAGGGTGTTGTTCAGGGCGTGGCCCATGTGGAGCGAGCCGGTGACGTTGGGCGGCGGGATGACGATGGAGTAGGGCGGCTTGCCCGGCTCCGGCCGGCCGTGGAAGTAATTTTTCTCTAGCCAGAAGGCGTACCAGCGGTCTTCCGCCGCCTTCGGCTCGTAGCGGGGCTCGAGCACGCCTTACTCTCCGCGCTTGATTTTCTCGATCTCTCGCAGGACGATTTTTTCCACCAGGTCGGGGAGTTGGCGGACGACGAGCGCCTCGATGTTGCGGATGAGGGCGGGCACGATGGCCTCCACCGTGCGCTCCAGGCTCTGCCGGACGAGGGGTTCCACGTCCTTCTCATCGGGGGCGCGGGGGGTGCCCGTCTCCGCGGGGGGTTGCGCGGCCGCCTGGACGCTTTCCTGCGTCAGGGGGACGTCCCAGACCGGGATCCCGCCGCCCGGCTCTTCGGCCGGGAGGGGAAAATCCGCCTCCAGGAGGCTGTCGATGGCGAGTTCCTCCGCCGGCGGTGCGGCGGCGGAGGGGTTTTCCGCCGGGCCAGCCACGCCCGCGGCGGCCAGCAACTCGGCCTCCAGGTCCAGCTCCTTGCCGGCCTTGGAGTCCAGGGCCGGCTCCGGGCGGCCGGGGCCGCTGAAGCCCGCCTCGGCGGCTAGGCCGAGCAGGTCGTCGTCCGGGTCCGCCTGGACCGGCGCGGGCGGCGGGGCCGCTTGCCGCTTGGGCAACTGGATGTTTCCGGCCCCCGCGAGGTCGCGCGAGAGCTCTTCCTGGAGATTCTCGATTCGGGACTCGGCGGCCTGGACGTCCGCTTCGGTGGGCGATCCGCCGGCGGCGAAATCGGCTTCGATCTCGGCCAGCTGGGCCTCTGCCGCGCTCGCCTGCTCGCGCGCGAGCTCGGCCAAATCCCGGTGCGCCTCAGGGCGTCTGAGCGCGAGGTCGCCCTCCAGATCCAGATCGGCCCATTCGCTGCCGGGCTCCCGGGGAGCGGGAGCCGCCGCGGGGGGGGAGGGTTTCTCCCCGGCCTCCCCGCCGAAGAGGTCCTCCAGATCGCTGTCGTCGAAGAGGCGTACGTCCTTTCCCCCGGCCGCGGGCTCGGCTTGGCCGAGCGCTTTTTCCGCCTGGAGAAGCAGGTCGCTTTCGTCCTGGGCCGGGGGGGGCGCTTGGGCCGAAGGCTCCTCCGTCCCGCCCGCGAAGAGCGACTCGATCTCTTGCTCCTCGAACAGGTTGAGGCCCGGGGAGCGTTCCTGCCCGGGGGGCCCGCCGGCCGCCGAAGCCGCCGCTTCCGGCGGTCCGCCCGCGGCGGCGCCGGCTTCGGACCCGCCGCGCGCGAGGGCGCGCCCCACCTCGGCCAGCAGCCTCTCGGGCTCGAAGGGCTTGACCAGCACGCCCGCCGCGCCCGCCTGCCGGGCCTCGTCCTCGCTCATGCGGGACTTCGCGCTGGTCAGGAGGAGCACCGGGACCTCGCCCAGCTCCTCCTCCTGGCGGAGCCGGCGGCAGATCTCCGCCCCTCCCGCGCCCTTCATCTCGGCGCTCGCCACGATGATGTCGGGCTTCAGGGAGCGCGCGAGGGCCAGGGCCTGCTCGGGGGTGTCGGCGGCGCGGATCGAGAAATCATACCCCTCGAAGGTGAGCTCCACCACGCGGTGGATCAGCGGGCTATCGTCCACGAGGAGCAACTGGTTCGCCATGGATTCCACTCTCCATCCGGGGCCGATTCGCATGAGACCGGATGGAGGAAACGGGGCGGATCCGCACCACGGACACGCCATCTGCCGCCGGGCGGACGCAGAGAGTGAAGGAAATCATGCCATTAGGGGGTTTTGGGGTCAACCGGTTCCTTTGGTTTCGTCTGGTGGCGGGCGATGGCCGCCTGGTGCTCGCGGTAGGTCCGGGAGAAGGCGTGGCCGCCCGAGCGGGTGGCCACGAAGTAGAGGTAGTCCACGTCGGCCGGGTGGAGGGCCGCCTCGATGGAGGCGAGGCCCGGGCTGGCGATGGGGCCGGGCGGGAGGCCCCTGTGGAGGTAGGTGTTGTAGGGGGAGTCGTGGGCGAGGTCCTGCCGGCGGAGGGGGCCGTCCAGGCGCGGGAGGGAGTAGACGACGGTGGGGTCGCTCTGGAGGGGCATGTTCTTCCGCAGGCGGTTCCAGAACACGGCGGCCACCAGGGCCCGCTCGGAGGCCAGGGGCGTCTCCTTCTCGACGATGGAGGCCAGCGTGAGGGCCTCGTGGAGGGTGACCCCCAGCTTCTCCGCCCGCTCCTGGTGGGAGGGGCCGAACTTGCGCCTCA
>JACPCT010000074.1 GCA_016184445.1 Candidatus Tectimicrobiota bacterium
CCGGTCTGCCGCCGGCCGTCTGAACCACGTGTATGGATTCCACAGCCCGGCCGGCCCGCCGGGCGCGAGGGGGAAACCCCCGGCTTCGCGGTCCTTTCGCGCAAAAATTTCAAAAAAATAGCCCCGCCCCCTAAAGCCGGGGCAGGGCGGTGGCGATAAGAAACGCGAAGTTTCGTTTCGCGGCCACTTAAGAGAGGAGGACGGGCAGAGGACAGGGATCACCCGGCAGGGCACGTTTCGCGGCAAGCAAACCGCAGCAGGCACCACCGACCGGACGGGCAAGGACGCCCGCCCAACCAACCATCAGGGAGGATAGTGGAATGGGTCTTCGGATCAACCAAAACATCGCGGCGCTGAACGCCGCCCGGAACCTCCGGATCACGGACAGCTCGATGTCCCGCTCGCTTGAGCGGCTCTCCTCGGGCTTCCGGATCAACCGCGCCGCGGACGACCCGGCCGGCCTCATCATCAGTGAGAACCTCCGCGCCCAGGTGGCCGGCCTGGGCCAGGCCATCCGCAACGCCAGCACGGCCGTGAACCTCATCAAGACGGCTGAGGCGTCGCTGGACGAGGCGCTGAAGCAGCTGCGCTCCATCCGCACCCTGGCGCTCGACGCCCTGAACACCGGCGCCGCCGACTCCGTGGCCCTGGCCGCCGACCAGACGGCCATCGCGTCCTCGATCGCCTCCCTGACCCGGATCGGGCAGAACACCCAGTTCGGAAAGATCAAGCTGCTGGACGGCTCGGCCGGCGTCACGGGCTCGACGAGCGACTCGAACGTCCTCTCCTTCATCTCGGCCACCGAGAAGACCCAGACCGGCACCTTCAAGGTCGAGAGCATCACGGCGGCCACCAAGGGTGAGATCTCGCGCACCCTCAACAACGAGTTCGAGACCGCCGCGGCCGCCTCGAACGCCGTGATCGACTTCGACGCGAACGAGACCCTGGCCTTCGTGGTGGACTTCGGCACCCAGGCGGGGCTCTCCGCGAGCGACGTGGCGGCCCTGGGGGCGGACCTCAAGGCCGCGGGCCTGGTGGACAACGACACCACGCAGGCCGGGATCACCATCCGCTTCGACGAGACGAACGCCATCGCCTACGTCGTCGCGAGCCAGAGCGGCGGCGGCTTCACCACGGACGAGATCGACGGCGCCGTCTCCCTCCGGGCCGCCCTCAACAAGTCGGCCATCGGCAAGGTCCTGACCTTCAACGACGACGGCGACACGGGCGGGACGAGCAAGGAGTTCCGCGTGACGGGCAAGATGGCCGGCCTGGGCTTCTCCCTCCTGGACGCGACCGTCGCCAGCACGAACGGCACGGGCGGGGACGCGGGCATCACGGCCACCCAGACCCTCGCGGACGGCACGGATAACGCCTATGATCTCGACGCGGCGAACGACGCGGTTGAGATCGTGGTCGACTTCGGGATCGGCTGGACCTTCGGCGACAAGGCCGTCCTGGGCAAGGCCATCGCCTCGGCGGGCGTCGTGGTCGAGAGCTCGGCCACCACGAAGAACAACGCGAACGCCCAGGTGATACACGGTCGAGCTCCTGAACAAGAGCTCCGTGGGCAAGTTCGTTGAGTTCATCGCGAACGCGGACGACATCGACGCCAAGACGTCCCTCCCGGGCGTCTCGTTCTCCGATACAGCCGTTGTGGGAACTGGCGCGTCGAGCTTGAACACCAAGTCGACGGGCACCGCCGTGGGCTTCCTGGCCGCGGCCGAGGTGGCCGACCTGGGCATCGGGAAGGCGGAGGGCACCAACACGGCCCAGGGCTCCAGCGCCGTCAAGGTGCTCCAGGAGACCCTCACCTTCAACGGGGACAAGGTCGTGACCGTCGGGAGCGGGACCCTGGTGGTGAACCTGGCGAACGTCATCAACCAGCAGCTCATCTCGCTGGGGGTGGGCGTCACGACCAGCGTCACCCTGGGCGTCGCCGCCGGCAGCACCGTCAAGCTCACGAACAACGCCTTCGGAACCTCGGCGGCCTCGGGCGGGAAGAACACCGTCTCGTCCAACCGCAGCGACCTCCACAACCCGCACCTCAACATCGGCGGCATCGCCGTCACCATCGAGGGGACGGACGCCACGGGCAAGCTCAACGGCATCACGGCCGTGGGGGTGGGGCAGGACCTCTCCGCCTCGGGGACGTCCTTCTCGGGCAACGCGGCCGAGGGCCTCAAGGTCCGCTTCACCGGCACGACCGACCCGACCGGCCTGACCGTCACGGTCTCCCAGGGGTCGCTGACCTTCCAGGTGGGCGCCAACAACGGCCAGACGGTCTCCCAGCAGCTGGCGGACGTGCGCTCGGCCCAGCTCGGCAAGACCGCGACGGGCCTCACCACCACGGCCAAGAGCGTGGCCGACATCAACGTCACCACGGGGGCCGGCGCGGCCGACGCCCTGAGGCTCGTGGACGCCGCGATCGACCAGGTGACCACGGCCCGCGGCAACTTGGGGGCGTTCCAGGCGAACGTCCTCGAGTCCACCATCGCGAGCCTGGGCGTCGCCCAGGAGAACCTGGCGGCGGCCGAAAGCGCGGTCCGGGACGCGGACTTCGCGGACGAGACCGTGCAGTTCACGCGCAACCAGATTCTGCTCCAGGCGGGCACGGCGATCCTGACCCAGGCCAACGCCATCCCGCAGGCGGTGCTCCAGCTCCTCCGGTAAGGAGAGGGGGGTCATTCGGTAGCGAGGTAGCATGAGCGCCTCCCTCAGGGGGCCGGGGCCAGGGACAGGCTCCGGCCCCCGGGAGGCGGCCATCCGGGGGGATAAGATCATGGTCGAGAGCAACGGCGTTACCCCGGTTGCCTCCGGTGAGCCCAGACCCGCGCCCGCGCCCGTCGTTCCACTCTCCACGGGGGGAGGGCGGCAGGCGAGCCCTCCCGTTCAGCAGCAAGTGGGGGCTGGTTTCAAGCCCGCCCCCGCCCCCCCCGCCCGGATTTCGGCGGCGGAGGCGAAGGCCCTGGCCAAGGAGTTGAGCGAGCGGCTGGATGTGAATAAGTTCCGGGTCGAGGTGTCGGTGGACGAGCAGACGCGCAGTTTCGTCTTCGCGATCTACCACGACGCGACCGGCAAATTGATCCGCCAGTTCCCGCCCGAGGGCATCTTGCTCATGGCCCACAGGCTCCAGTCGGCCGCCACCAGCGGCCTTCTGTTGAACGAGCAGGTCTGAATGAAGTCCGGAGCGGGCAGGGGCGCCTCCAGGTGCCCCTGCCGCAACCGGTTGAATTAAAAGGAGTTTTATGGAACACTTCCGGGACGCCCCCGAAAGGAACCGCTGACAGCCCCAGGCAGGAACCGTGGCCGGGCATCCGGCACGAAACGTGCTAGAAGGACTCCAGGGCACTACGCCTCCAGCGGGGGAGCGGGGAAGATGGCCGGATCGGTTTCGGTGGATGGGCTGATTTCGGGCCTGGACACCAAGAGCATCATCGAGCAGTTGATCGCGATCCAGAGGAGCCGCATCACCCGGCTCACCGACAAGCAGGCGACGCAGGCCCAGAAGGCCAACATCTTCCAGACCCTCCAGGCCAACTACCTCGGCATGCGGACGGCGGCCAGCGCCCTCAAGTCCCCCCTTCTTTTCAACGCGCGGACCGCCTCCAGCAGCAACAAGGACATCCTGACGGCCACCGCCTCCGACAAAGCCGCCATCGGCTCCTCCCAGTTCACCGTCGTCCAGCTGGCCACCTCGCATCAGTTCATGGGCAGCCGCTTCGCGGACAAGACCACCTCGACCGGCGTGACGGGGGACCTCAAGATCACCGTGGGAACGGGCGCCACCGCCATCACCACCACGGTCACCATCACGAGCGCCAGCAACTCCCTCCAGGAGATCCAGGACGCCATCAACAATTCGGGCGCCAAGGTGAAGGCCTCCATCATCCAGGTGGACAACTCGAAGAAGCCCTTCAGGCTCTTGATCACGGCCAAGGATCCGGGGTCGGTGGGGAAGGTCGCCATCTCATTCAACAACTCCGCCTTCATCTCCACCGTCACGGACGAGCAGGCGGGCCCGGGCGCGGTTACGGACACCGCCGCCACGGCCGACATCGACGGGAAGACCCTGGCCTTCGCGACCGCCCGGCCCAACCCGGGCACCGCCGTCACGGTCAAGATCGGGGCCACCGCGGGCACCGCCGCCATCATCCAGCCCAATCTCGCCGCCCCCGCCATCACGAGTGTCCAGACCTTCCCCCTCACCACCGTCACGGACGAGCAGGCGGGCACGGGCGCGGGGACGGCCACCGCGGGCGTCGACGACGGGGACGGCAAGACCTTCGCCTTCGTCACCGGGCTGCCGGACTCGGGCGCCTCCGTCACCGTGAAGCTCGGAGCCACCCTGGGAACGTCGGCCACCATCCAATCCACGCTCGCCACTCCCACCGTCACGAACCTTGCCCCCATCAACGGCGGGGGGAGCCTCCCCTCTGACACCACCATCTTCTACAAGGTGGCGGCCATCGACTCCAGCGGGGAGACCCTCGCGAGCCAGGTCCTCTCGACCACGACGACGGGCGGTGGCAACAACGAACGGGTCTCCGTCACCTGGAGCGCCGTCGAGGGCGCCACGGGCTACCGCCTCTATGCCTCGACCGATCCAAACAATTTTGCGAGCCCGAGCCTGGTCGCTCAGACGGGGGCGGGCACCACCACCTTCACCCACACCACCATGGCCCTCTCCGCGGGGTCTCCCGTGGCGAACGCCACCCAGGGCTACACGATCGACTTCGGGACCGGGACGGTCAAGTTCCGGCAGGCCCAGGCGACCAATGTGTTCCTGACCTATCGGACTGACAGCCCCGGTGCGGGGAGCCTCCCCTCGAACACCACCATCTTCTACAAGGTGGCGGCCATCGACGCGAGCGGGGAGACCCTGGCAAGCGCGGCCGCCTCGGGCCTCACATCGGGCTCGGGCAACAACGAGCAGGTCACCGTCAACTGGAGCTCCGTCGCGGGGGCCACGGGCTACCGCCTCTACGCCTCGCTCGATCCGGCCAACTTCGGGGACGCGAGCCTGGTCGCCCAGACGGGCGCGGCCACAACCACCTTCACCCACACCACCATGTCCCTCTCCGCGGGGTCGCCCCTGGCCACCGCCACCCAGGGCTACACGATCGACTTGGAGACCGGGACGGTCCGGTTCAACCAGGCCCAGTACCTGAGCAGCCGCACCGCCGACAC
>JACPCT010000075.1 GCA_016184445.1 Candidatus Tectimicrobiota bacterium
GTACAGGCAGGGCGTGAGGAACAGGGTGACGAAGGTGGAGACCGAGAGGCCGAACAGCATGACCACACCCAGGGGCTGGAGCATCTCCGAGCCCTGGTCCCATCCCATCGCCAGCGGTATGAGCCCTACGATGGTGGTGACGGAGGTCATAAGAATGGGCCGCAGGCGAACGGCCGCTCCTTCGACGATGGCCCTCCGCCGGGGGGAACCTTCCCCCTCGATCAGCTCGATGTACTCCACCATCAGGATGGCGTTGTTCACCACGATGCCCACCAGCATGATCACCCCGATGAGCGCGGTGGCGCCGAAGGAGGTGCCGGTGAGGTAGAGGCCCAGGATGGAACCCGAAAGCGCCGGCGGGACAGCGAACATGATGACGAAGGGGTTGACGAGCGAGTCGTACTGGACGGCCATCACGACGTAGACGAGGAAGATCGCCAGGGCCGCCAGGATCATGAGCTCCCAGTTCGTGCGCTCGAGCGCTTTCTCATCCTCCCCGGGAAGGAGGAAGTAGCCCTCCGGAAACTTCAGGTCCGCCAGGCGGGCCCGCACGTCCCGGCTCACATCGCCGAGCGAGCGGCCGGCCAGGTCAGCCGTGATCTCGACCATCCGGCTCTGGTCGATGCGGGTGATCTCAGAACTCCCCTGCCCGATGCTCACCCGGCCGATGTGTCCCAGGTGAATGGGCTCGCGGCCCGCCGGGAAGAGGGGCAGCCGCTCAAGGTCCTGCGCGTTGCGGACCAGGGTCTCCTGGAACTTGACCCGGACAGGGACGCGGCGGTCCTGGCGGTTGATGTAGGTGATGATGGTGCCGTCCACCGCCGTGTTCACGGTCTCACCCACCTGCTGGACCGAAAGCCCGAAGGCGGAGGCCCGCTCCCGGTCCAGGTGCACCTGGAACTCGGGCCGCCGCTGCTCCTGCTCGAGCTGGAGGTTCAGCAAGCCTGGAATTCCCTGCAGGCGCGCTATCACTTCCTGCGAAAGGTGCTGAAGGACGTTTAGATCATCTCCACGCACGGCCAGGGAAAAGGGCTTGTTGTGGATCGAGTTCGAGGTGCGGAGACCACGTACACGGGCCTTGAAGGCAAAGATGCGCGCGTCGGGGACGTCGAGACGTTCCAATCGGGGGCGCAGGCGCCTCAGGTACTCGAAGGAGTTGTAGCCCTTCTTGAGGATGAACTCCACCTCCCCCCGCGAGGCGTCCCTGGCCATGCCCCGTCCGAAGAGCCTCCCCCCCGACGTGGCGAAGACGCTCTCGACCTCCTTATCCCCCCGAAGCATATCGTGGATGCGCCGGATGACGGCGTTCGTCGTCTCGAGCTTGGCCCCCGGGCTGAAGCGGACGGAGACGGTGATGCGGCCATCGTCGGTCTCGGGAAGCAGCTCGTTGCCCAACCGATTGAGTAAGCCGAAGCTCACCAGGAAGAGGACGAACAGGCACGCCATGACGGTCCAGCGCCACCGGCGCACCGCCACCTGGTGACCAGCGGGAGGGGGAGCCGGTAGAGTACGTTCACCCGCTCGATGAAGTGGGAGAGCCAGCGAAAAATCCACCACCGGTCGATCCCGCTCCGCTGGGGCAACTGGAGAAGGCGGCCCGAGAGCATGGCGACCAGGGTGAGGGCGACGAACAGGCTGCACACGAAGGAGACGGTGATGGTGATGATCAGCTCCCTGAACAGGAGGGAGATGTAGCCCGAGATCAGCAGGAAGGGGACGACCGAGGCCACGTTGGTGAGGGTGGAGGCGAGCATCGCGCTTTCCACCTCGCGGCCCGCCCGCTCCGCCGCCTCGATGGGATCCCCCCCCATGCCCTGGTGGCGCGAGACGTTCTCGAGCATGACGATGGCGTTGTCCACCAGCATGCCCACGCCCAGCGCCAGCCCTCCCAGGCTGAAGATGTTGAAGGTGAGCCCCATGGCCCACATGATGAAGAATGTCGTCACCGTGGCGATGGGGACCGAGAGGGCGATGATGAACGTCCGCCGCAGGCTCGCCAGGAAAGCCAGAACCACCAAGATCGCGAGCGCCCCTCCCACCGCCGCCGAGGAGAGGACGTTCTTGATGGCCATCCGGATGAAGAAGCTTTGGTCGCCCACCGGGGTGAGGGTCGTCCCCTCGGGGATGATCTTGTAGCGCGTGAGGAACTCGAGGCGCTCCCTGACGCCGTCCACCACGGCCACGGTGTTGGAGTCCGGCTGCTTGAGGACGATGGCCTTGACGCTCTCCGCGCCGTTGAACCAGACGAAGAGGCGCCTCTCCTCGGCCCCGTCCACGACCTTGGCGAAATCCCGCAGGTAAACGCGGCCTCCCTCCGCCGTGGGGAAAATCAGCCGGGTGAGTTGCCCGGCGTTGCTCAGCTTCCCCGCCGTGCGGCTGGAGTACTCCCGGTCAGCCGTATCCACCCGCCCGGCCGCGACGTCCACGTTCTCGTTCCGTATCCGCTGGAGGACGGAGCCCAGCGTGAGCCCCAGGCCCTGGAGGCGGGGGAAATCCACCAGCACCTGCACCTCCTCGTCCAGCCCGCCGAAGGCCTCCACCGACGCCACCCCCGGCACCACCAGGAGCTGAGGGACGAGCACCTGCTTGGCCCAGGTCTGGAGGGCCGGCCCCTTGAACTTGGCCGAGGCCAGTGCATATTCTACGATCGGGATCTGCGCAGGGTCGCTCTTGAAGATGCGCGCGTTCTGCATCTGCGCCTGGAGCTCCTCCGGCAGGTTGCGGCGCGCAACGTTGAACTTGGTGATGGCGTCCTGCAGGGCCAGATTGACGTCCCGGCTGAAGTCGAAGAAGAGGAATATCCGCATCGTCCCCTCCTGACTCAAGGAGTAGATGCGGACGACGCCCTCCGTCGTGGCCATCTCGCGCTCGATGACCTTGGTCAGCTGCTCCTCGACGACCTCGGCGTCGGCGCCGGGGAAATCAGCGCCCACGAAGATGCGCGGATAGATGATGCGGGGCAGCAGGTCCACCGGGAGGCGCGCGAGGGAGAAGGCGCCCAGCACGACCGCGCAGACCATCAGCATGATGGTCCCCACCGGCCGCCGGATGGAAAGCTGGCTCAGGGACACGGGGGCGTTTCCCTCACTCCGTCACGACGCGCACCGGGCCTCCTTCCTTGATCTGCCCGATGCCGCTCACGATCACCTTATCCCCGAGCTTGAGCCCATCGAGGACCTCCACCCGTCCCTCGACGCTCTCCCCCAGGCGCACCTTCCGCCTTTGGGCGACGAACCGCGGGCTCTGGCGCTGCCCCTGGGCCTGGCGCTGCGCCTGGGCCTGCGCCTCGCCGGTTCCCCCGCGGGGAGTCGGCGGAGACTCGGCGCGCCGCGGCGGCTGGCCGGAGACTCCGGCGCCCGCCGGACGGGCAGGAGCGGGCGCCAGAAGGAACACATGCCCGCTCTTCGGGTCGGTCTCGCTCCACTCCACGGCGTGGGCGGGCAGGACGATGGCCTCCCGGCCCATCTGTGGCTCGAAAGAAACCCGAGCGTGAAGGCCTGGCTGAAGCTTGAGGTCCACATTGAGGATCTCGACCTCGGTCAGCGCCTGGCGTGTGCGGGGGTCGACCTGCGGGAAGATGACCGTGAGCTGCCCTGGGAAGCGGCGGCCCGGGTAGGCGTCCAACTCCACGAGGGCTGTCTGACCCGCGCGCAGCCGGGGAAGTTCGAGCTCGCTCACCGGGGCGCGCATCCTGAGCGTCCTCACGTGCGCAAGCGTGAACATGTGGGAGCGGGCCATGGCGAGGTCGCCGGGTTCCATCTTCCGCTCGGTGATCACCCCGTTGATGGGGGATCGGATGTCGAAATACTCGAGCTGCGCCCGGAGTAGATTGACCTTCTGGCGCGTCTTTTCCACCTCCGCCCCCGTGCGGTGCACCTCGGTCAGGACCCGGATCCACTCCTGCTTGCTCACGACCCCCGTCTTGAAGAGAAGCTCCCGCGATTTGTAGGTGGCCTCAGCCTCCTCCTGTTTCGCCCGCTCCGCCTCCAGCTCGGCCCGGGCGAGCGCCAGCTCGATCTGGCGGACCTTGTCGTCCAGGCGCGCAAGGAGCTGGCCCTGGTTCACGCGGTCCCCTTCGCGGACGAGGACCTGCAGCACCTGGCCCTCGGCCTGGGACATGAGCTTCACTTCGCTGAGGGGATAGAGTGTGCCGGTGGCGGTCACCTTGCGGCCGACCCGCCCCATGGCGGCTTCAACCACCAGGACGGGTAGGGGGCGATCGCCCTGGGGGCGGCCGGCCCAGGCGGAAGGGGCGAGCATCTGCACCAGCGCGCAGGCAAAAAGGAGGAGCCAGGCATGGGGGCGTTTCACAATGAGGAGTGCTCTCCAGGACATAGAGCCGGGCCGAATGCCCTGCACAATTAGGACTGCCTTGCCCGGAACACTCTCTGGCGGCCAGAGTGGATTTCAATCCATACAAACGGATGAACCCCCCAAATATATCATAGTGAGAGAAAAAAAAGGGATCGCCCACGAAAACCGGCCTGCCCCCCGGCCTGAAGGGGGGCTGAGACCCCCCTCAGCCCCCGATGGCACTCATGGTCCGGGCAGGCTGGACAAAGGCTTTTTGGCCGATCAGGTGGCCGGGGGTCTTGGTCCAGACCACCTCAGCCAGCCAAGTCTTGATCTCCTCGTCCGAGGCCTCCCGCCGGAGGAGGGTCTTGAGGTTGTGCTCCACATTGGAGAACAGGCAGGTTCGGACCATTCCCTCCGCTGTCAGCCGGAGGCGGTTGCAGGCACTGCAGAAGGGCCGGGTCACCGAGGCGATGACCCCCACCTCCCCCTTCCCGTCCCGAAAGCGATAGCGGGTGGCCGGATCGGAGGGGTGGCCGCCCGTCAGCTCCAGCTCCCCCTCCGCGGAGAGCCCCTGGAGGATATCCTCCGCCGTCAGCACCTTCCCGCGCTCCCATGAGCGATCGGCGTCGAGAGGCATGTATTCAATGAACCGCACGACGTAGCCCGTCTCCCGCGCCCAGCGGGCGAAGCGGGGGAGCTCCTCCTCGGTGAGGCCCTTCACCGCCACGGCGTTGATCTTGATCGGACTGAAGCCCGCCCGGGAAGCGGCCTCGATGCCCGCTATCACTTGGCCGAAGGCGTTCCGCCGGGTGATGAAGAAGAACTTCTGCTCATCCAGGGTGTCGAGGCTGATGTTGATTCGCCTCAGCCCCGCCGCGTAGAGGCGTTCCGCCATCTGCGGAAGGGCGATGCCGTTCGTGGTCAGGGCGAGGTCCATGCCGGGCTGGATCTCGAGCATCATCCGGATGAGACGG
>JACPCT010000076.1 GCA_016184445.1 Candidatus Tectimicrobiota bacterium
CGCCGCGGCCTCGGACGAAGTCCTGGGCGCGGGCGGGGAGCTGGAGGGCGCCTCGCCGCAGCGGACCGCCGGCCGGCGCGCGGCCTACCTCCTCGCCCGGGCCGCCCTCAACCTCATGCGGACGGTGCCCGAGCTGGTGTGGGCCATCGTCTTCGTCTTCGCGGTGGGGCTGGGGCCCTTCGCGGGGGTGCTCGCGCTCGCGGTCCACAACGGAGGGGTGATCGGCAAGCTCTACGCCGAGACGCTGGAGAATGTCCGGCGGGGCCCCGTCGAGGCGCTCCGGGCCGGAGGGGCGAGGCGGGCCTCGGCCTTCCTCTACGGGGCGCTGCCCCAGGCCTGGCCCCAGATCGTCGCCTACACGCTCTACCGCTGGGAGGTGAACATCCGCGCCGCCGCCATCTTGGGCTTCGTCGGGGCGGGCGGGCTCGGCCAGCAGATGCACATCGCCATCTCGCTCTTTTTGGAATCCCGGCTCGCCACCCTCATCGCCGCCGTCTTCCTCCTCGTGAACGCGGTGGACCTGATGAGCGGCCACCTGCGACGGAAATTGGAGGCGGCGTTCTAGGACAGTCCCGCTTCCCCGGCAGGGCTCCGCCCCCGCCCCTCCCTCCGGAAAGGGGAGGGAAAACCGATCCACGGCATCCACCTCCGCCCCAGCCCTCCCCAGAGAGAAGGGAGAAGAACACCCCGGCCCGGAACCAGCACGAAATTGACGTAAGGGCCTTCCAGCCGCCGGGGGGTATTTTCCCGACCGGGCGCGGTACGCCCGTTCCTCCGTCGGGGTGGTTTGAAGCCTGCCCCTACAAATGGAGTAGTTAAAGTAATATGAAAAATGCAACTTCCACCCGTTTCCCAGGATTTCCCGCCGAAAAAAATGGCCGTGCCCAGGGTGTCTGGGGTTGTCCGGGGTTTTCCGGGACATTCAGGCAGGAAAAAATGACCTGCTGTGCCTGGAGTGGCGGCAGCCAGCGGGGGAAAGTGAAAATTCTACCGCCTTCGAGGAAATTCCAGCGAAAAAATCACCGGCGGGTGACCTTCCCCTCCCCCTCCCAGAGCCGCCAGCGCCAGATGATGAAGCCGAAGAGGGCGACCATCACCGCGCTCGCCACGTAGGGGGCCCGCACGGGGCCCAGCCAGAGGTCGTCGGCACGCCAGCCGGTCACGGCGGCGCGGCTGAGGGCGTAGAAGACGAAGTAGAGGCAGAAGATGAAGCCCGGCCGGTGGGGCCGGAGCCTCAGGCGCATCATGACGAGGAAGAAGATGAGGTTCAGGGCGAGCTCGTAGAGCATGACGGGGTGGATGGGCTGGCCGGGGAACTGCCGGCCCGCAATGCTCGCGGGGGGGAAGACCACCCCCCAGGGGAGGTTCGTGGGCACCCCGTGGGCGTCCCCGTTCATGAAGTTCCCGAAGCGGCCGAAGACCTGGCCCAGCATGATGGCGGGGGCGACGGCGTCGGCGAAGGGCCACAAGGGCACCGGATGTTTTCTGAGGTAGAGCCAGCCGGCCAGCACCCCGGTGACGAGCCCCCCGTGGATGGCGAGCCCGCCGTGCCAGATTTGGAGGATCTCCCCGGGATGCCTCGCGTAGAAGTCCCAGTTGAAGGCGACGTAGTAGGCTCGCCCCCCCGCGATGCCGGCGAACATCACGAGGATACCGAAGTTCATGATCTCGTCGAAGGTGATAGGGAGGCGGGTGCGCTGGGCCTCGCGGTTGACGAGCCAGGCGCCCGCCACGACGGCGAGGACGTACATCAGCCCGTACCAGCGGAGGGCGAAGGGGCCGATCTGGAAGATGGTCGGGGCCCATGGGCCGAGGCCCCCTGGACCTCCTTCCGCAACGCCAGCTGGCCCTTGCGGGAGAAATCGATGGACTCGCCCAGGATGCGGGCCGCCTCCTGCGGGGCGTGGAAGCCGGTCGAGTTCTCGGCCTCGACGAAGTCCAGGTAGAACTGCGCCTTGCGCTGGAAGTCCTGGGCCTCGGCCAGGGCGGGGCCCTGGAGGCCCTTGGCCCGGGCTGCCTTGAGGTCCGCGATGAGGGCCATCAGGGCGTCCATGGCGATGTTGCGGAGCCTATAGGTGCGCTCCTGGATCTGCTCGACCCGGCTCTTGAGCTCGGTTTCGGACCACTTGTGGCAGGTCTGGCAGGCCCGGTTGATGTTGAGGAGGGGGCTCCTCACGTGGTGGTCGCTGATCTTGAGGGCGCCCGCGCGCTCGTAGGGCATGTGGCAGTCCGCGCAGGTGACGCCCGAGCGGGCGTGGATGCCCTGGCTCCACATCTCGAACTCGGGATGCTGGGCCTTGAGGGCGGGGGCGCCGGTGTCGGCGTGGGTCCAGTCCCTGAACCGGACCCTGTCGTAGTAGGCCTGGATGTTCTCGACCTTGAGGCCCTCGGACCAGGGATAGACGAGGCGCTTCTCGGGGCCCTTGAAGTAGTACTCGACGTGGCACTGCCCGCAGACGAAGGCGCGCATCTCCTGCCGGGTCGCCATCTTGTTGACGTCGTAGTTGGGGACCCCCTGGAAGGCCTTCAGGGCGCGGATGCCCTCGATGAAGCCGGGCCGGGTGACGCGGAGCTGCATGGTGGCGGGGGAATGGCAGTCGATGCAGGCCACGGGGTGCTTGAGGAGCTTCCTCGCCTCCATGTAGGGCATCTGGTTCATCTTCTCGAAGCCCTTGATCAGGTCCCCGCCTCCGAGCTTCTGGTAGGGGACGTAGACCGAGGCGTGGCAGTGGGCGCAGGTGCCCGGCTGCTGGGCCACGATCTGGCGCTCGGTGAAGGTCTGGTCCTCGAGCATGTAGGCGTGGCCCCGCTCCTCGCGGAAGTCCTTCGAGAAGGCGTAGCCGGCCCACATGGTCTTCAGGCGCGGGTCCTCCTCGATCTTGGACTGTGCGACGACCGAGCGGGGGTCGGCCTTGGTGGGGGTGCGCGGCAGCGCCTCGCTGCCCCCGAAGCGGGTGCGCACCTGGTCCACGGTGCGGCGGTAGCGGTCGTACTGGAGGGGGAAATTCCTGCCCCAGACGGCCGGATCCTCGATCTCGTCGTTCAGCTCGACCACCCGGTAGAAGGGATTCCTCGCCTCCTGCTTGCGCTCCATGATGTTGACCAGGAGCGCGAGCCCGCCCACCATCGCCGCGGCCGCGGCCACCACCACCAGGACGACGAGACCCAGCCCCCTGCGCCGCATGACCTTCCCCCTCTCCCGTCTCCGGACGCGCGCCGGCCGCCGCCCCGGCCCGCCTCACCGGAGGTGCCCCACCGTGCCGTGGCAGCGGACGCAACCCATCGGCGGCCCCTCCACCTGCCCGTGGGTGATGGCCTCCACGATCTCCTGATGGCAGTTCCGGCAGGCCTGCTCGGTCACGTCCAGGTTCTTGGCGTTGATCTGGATGGGCTCGTGGAACCGGCCGGTGGTGAAGGCGACCGAATGGCTCCACCCGTTCAGCATCTTGGTCTGGTATTTGGCGGCGAGGCCTGGCGGGGTGTGGCAGTCGTTGCACACGGCGACGGCCCGGTGGCTCGAGGCGAGCCAGCCGGAGTACTGCTCCGACATGATGTGGCAGTTCGCGCAGGCGGCCGGGTCGTTGGTGAGATAGGAGGCGCCCTTCGCGTACACGAACACATAGGCGCCCGTCCCCACCGTGGCGCCCAGGAGGGCGGCCAGCAAGACAACGGTGAGAAAAACCCAGCGCTGGCCCATGAAAACCCCTCGCGAAAGAAGAACACCACGGGGAGAAAAGCAACTCCCCTTCGCGATTCAAGCACACTGGGCCGATGGCATGAGGCGAGGCTTCCCGGTCTTTTCCGAGCCTCCGAACCCTGCCGAGCGAAGGGGGGGGAAGCCCCCTCACTTGCCGCGCAGGCTGTGGAGCACCGTGAAGAAGGACCGCTCCCCCTGGTTGGTGCCGCGCACCAGCCGGGCGATCACGTCGGTCCCGGCGGGGAGTCTTTGAAGGAGCCTTTCCAAATCCTCCAGGCTGCGGATCCCGGTCCGGATGGGCGGCGCGCCCGCCTGGGCGGAGCGGTAGATCAGCTCGCGGATGACCATCCCGGGGCGGAGGCCGTCGTGGAAAGCCCGGCTCCCGTTCTCCACCTCCCGGATGAGAATGCCCTCCCGCGACTCCAGCTGGTTCTGCTTCACGAGCTCGGGGGTGAGGTTCTCGAGCTTCATCCCGTAGGCGCCGTTGTCCAGCTTCTTCGGGGCCGGAGCCACCCCCCTGGGCCGGGCCTCCCCGGGCAGTACCGCGAGGGTGATGTCCAGGTTCCGGCGCTGGCCGTTACGCATGACCTCGACCTTTACGGCCCTGCCGGGCGGCGTCCAGCCGACGAGCCGCTGGAGGTGGGCGGTGTCGCGGATCTCCTTGCCGTCCAGGCCCACGATGACGTCGCCCACCTCGACCCCGGCCCGCTTGGCGGGGCCGTCGGGAAGCAGGGAGCCCACGAGGGCGCCCTCGGTGCGCGGAAGGCCCAAGATGTGAACCATGTCGTCGCCCACGGGCTGGATCGTCACCCCCAGGTAGCCGCGCAGGAACTGGCCCGAGCTGCGCAGGTGGGTGATCACGTCCTTGGCCATGTTGATCGGGATGGAGAAGCCCAGGCCGCTGCCCGGGGACGGGATGGCCGTGTTGATGCCGATGACCTCTCCGTCGATGTTGAGGAGCGGTCCCCCGCTGTTCCCCCGGTTGATAGCCGCGTCGGTCTGGATGAAATACTCGTAGCGGGCCACGCCCACGCCCGAGCGGCCAATCCCGCTCACCACCCCCACGGTGAAGGTCCGGGTGATGCCGAAGGGATCCCCCACGGCGATGGACCACTGCCCCACTTTCACCAGGTCGCTGTTGCCCAGCTTGGCCACCGCGAGGGGTCGGCCGGCGTCGATCTTGAGCAGGGCGAGGTCGGTATAGGGATCGGCCCCGACGACCGTTGCCCGGTGGGGCGAGTTGTCCGAGAGGCGAACGATGAGGGCTTCGGCGTCCGACACGACATGGTTGTTAGTCAGGATGTAGCCCTGGGGGTCGATGACGACGCCCGAGCCAGTGGCGAAGCGGGGAACCTCGGGGTGGGGAGGGGTCTCCCCCTCGCCTTCGCGCGGGGCCGCCGCGGCCCTCAGGCGCTCGGCGCGGATGCTCACGACGGCGGGCTTCACCCGCTCCGCCACCGAGGCGAAGACCTCCTCGATGCGGCGAAGCAGGGTGATGTCCGGCTCAGCGGCGGGAGCCGCCCCCGCCAGGAAAGGGAGAAGCAAGCAAAAGAGCAGGAGCCTTCGGTATGACATTCGTCCCTCTCGACGGCAGGCGTGCAACGGGGGGGGCCAAGCAGCCGCCGCCATGATCCCCTCCCCCGGGGCGGCGGAGAAGCATCGCGTGGCGGGAGGGGAGGACCCGTCTGGGGGGGGAACCCCCGCGCCGGGCCCGGGGGAGGACGCTCAGGCCGGGGGCAGGATGAGGCGGGG
>JACPCT010000077.1 GCA_016184445.1 Candidatus Tectimicrobiota bacterium
AGCCGCACATGCTAGGGCACAGCGGATGGATGGCATCGGTACCTCCGCTTCCCCCCCGGGACGGGCGGTCCAGGGCTTCGCCACAGCCTAGCCGAAATGTCTCTTCTTATCTATCGCTCCAGCAACACCATCAGGTCCATCAAGTTTGTACCTGTTGGGCCGGTACAAAAAAGCGCACCGGCCCGCCGGAAAAACCGGAACGCGTCATTATTGCTCAAGTAAATTCTAGGGTCAATCTTCAGATCATTCGCTTTTTGTATGACAAGCCCGTCCCCGAATGCCCCCGCGGCGGGGGTGGGGCCGTCGCGCCCGTCCGTCCCGGCGGCCAGCAGACAGGCGTTCGTCCCCTCTCCGGCGTGGATAGCGAAGGATAGGGCGAGCTCCTGGCAGCGCCCGCCGAGACCCCGGCCCCGGACGGTGACCGTGGTCTCCCCGCCCAGGAGGAGGCAGGCCGGGGGACGCAGGGGACGGCCGTCGGCGCGGCTTTCCCCGGCGCGGGCCGCCAGGAACGCGCCCGCCTCGCGCGCCTCGCCCTGGAGGCGGCGGGTAAGGATGAGGGGGCGGTAGCCCAGCGCCCGCGCCCGCTTGGCGGCGGCGCGCAGGGCGAGGTCGTTGGTCGCCAGAAGCTCGTGCCGGACCCGGGCCGTGGGGAGATCCGCCGGGGAGGGTGTCTCGGGGAGGCGTCCCGCCATACCGGCCTCGATGCGCCAGCGGACCCGGGCGGGGGCGGATCGCCAAGCGCCGTAGCGCTCCAGGCAGGCGCGGGCGTCGGCGAAGGTGGTGGGGTCGCCGCAGGCCGGGCCGGAGGCGATGACGTCGAGCGGGTCTCCCACCACGTCCGAGATGAGGAGCACCAGAACGCGCGCCGGGGCGGCCCGGCGGGCGAGCTGGCCCCCCTTCAAGGCGGAGAGGTGCTTGCGGACGCAGTTGAGCGCCTCGATGGGGGCGCCCCGTCGCAGGAGGGCGGCGGTGACCTTTCGCTTGTCCTGGAGAGTGAGCCCCTCGGCCGGGGCGGGCAGGAGGGAGGAGCCCCCCCCCGAGATGAGGCAAAGCACGAGGTCATCGCGCCCCGCCTCGTCCACCCACCGGCCGACCCGGCGGGCCGCCTCGGCCCCGGCCGCATCGGGCGCGGGGTGCCCAGCCTCGCGAATCTCGACCCGGCGGCATAAGACGGCGCTGCCGTAGGAGGTGACGACGCACCCCCCGGCGATCCGCCGGCCGAGAACCCTCTCGGCCGCCCGGGCCATCCGCGCGCTGGCCTTGCCCGCCCCGACGACGATAATCCGTCCGCCCGGCCGCAGGGCCAGGCGGGAGCGGCCGCAGGCGAGCACCTCTCCCCGCGCGGTGACCTCCACCCGGAGGGCGCGGCGCACCGCCTCGTCCGCCCGGACGGCGGCGAGGCCCGCCTCGAAGATGGCGCGGGCGTCCTGGCGGAGGGAGGAGGGCTTCGCGGGTCTCCTCTTCGCGGTTGGGCGCATGGCGAGCCTGCGGGGAGAGAGGCCGAGAGGGCTGAGACATCCCCGCCATCCTAGGGGAGGCCGCCGGGGAGGGTCAACCTTTTGCCGGACGTAGGGGTTCATAGCCATTTCCGGGCATTCCTTGACGGGGAGCGGGCTCTTCCCTAGCCTCAGCGGGGACCGGCGGGCCAGCCATGGGGGAGGGCCGTTTGCGGCCGGGGAGGAGGTGGGCTTGGCCAGCGTGGGCATCATCACGAACCCACAGTCGGGCAAGGACATCCGCCGGCTGGTGGCCCTGGCCAGCTCCTTCAGCAACCACGAAAAGGTGCTCATCCTCCGCCGGGTGCTGGCGGGTCTCGAGGCGGCCGGGGTGGAGGAGGCCTGGGTGTTCAACGACGGAGACGCCTTGGGTGCCGCTGCGGTGGAGGGCTTTGGGGAGAGGCGGGGCCGGGCGGCCCTCAGGGCGCGACTGCTCTCCCTCCCCCTCCAGGGGGACGGCGAGGACACGACGCGCGCCGCCGCCCTCATGCGGGAGAAGGGCGCCGCCTGCATCGTGGTGCTGGGGGGGGACGGGACGAGCCGGGCGGCGGCCCGGGGCTGCGGGAGTGTGCCTCTCGTGCCCCTCTCGACCGGGACGAACAACGCCTTCCCCCAGAATTGGGAAGGTACGGTGGCTGGGCTGGGCGCCGGGCTCTTCGCACGGCGGCCCCGCGCCTTCGCGGCCCAGGTGCGGCGCTCCAAGCGCCTCCGCATCCGCCTGGGCTCCAGCGTCGAGACCGCCCTCATCGACCTGGCTGTGGTGCGCGGCGCCTATGCGGGCGCCCGGGCGGTGTGGGACGTCCGCCGTATCGAGTCGCTCTTCCTCACGCGGTGCCAGCCGGGGGGGCTGGGCCTCTCGGCGATCGGCGCGAGCCTCGACCCGATCGGCCCGGACGACCCGGAGGGCCTCTGGGTGATGTTCGGCCCCGCGGGGAGCCGCTCCGGGAAGGAAGTGCTCTCCCCGATCGCGCCAGGACTGGTGGTGCCCGCCCCGGTCCTGCGCAGCCGCCGCGTCGGGATGGGGGAGGGAGTGGTCTATACCGCCCCGGGGGAGCGCGTCCTCGCCTTCGATGGCGAGAGAGAGCACGTCATGTCGGCGGGGGAGCGCTTCGAGGCGACGCTGGATCGCGCGGGCCCCCGCGTGGTGGATGTCCCCGCCGTGCTCGCGCGCGCGGCGGCCGGAGGGGCGCTGACGAGGACGCTGGGGAACCGAAAAGCGCCCGGGCGGGGACTGGGGAGGCAAACGCCGCTGGACAAAAGACGTTAGATCGGGAAAATGAATGGAACGCTTGAATCCTTGGCGCGGTGCCTTGTGCGTCTTGGCGCGGGCGAGGGGTTTTTCGAGCGCAAATTTTTATTGACAGCCGCCGAGGATATTCATATTTTTAACCCTGGCACTCGTGGGAATTGATTGCCAAACCCTTTACATACAATCTTTTGGAAGCCCTTTCTCCGGTGAGAGGGTATGCCGCCTCTCGAGTGAGGAGGTATGTTCGGCCCCGGGAGGTGGGGTGCTCCTCGTGGGGGCTACACGTAGGTCAGCCGAGGACCGGGAGGCAGAAGAAGGAGGAAGCGAGCGTTGATTCGCGTTGAGGGCCTGACCAAGTTCTACGGGAGCGTGCCGGCCGTCGAGGACATCTCTTTCCGGGTGAAGCGGGGGGAGATCCTGGGTTTCCTCGGCCCGAACGGGGCGGGGAAGTCCACCACCATGCGGATCCTCACCGGCTTCATGCCGCCCACTTCTGGGTCGGCCTGGGTAGCGGACATGAACGTGACCGAGCGTCCCATCGAAGTGAAACGCAGCATCGGCTACATGCCCGAGAGCAACCCGCTCTACCAGGGCATGACGGTGACCGCCGACCTCGGCCACATGGCTTCGCTGAAGGGCGTGAGCGGGGCCGCCCGGACGGACGCCGTCGCGCGGGTGGTCGACAGCTGTGGGCTGGGGAGCGTGGCTTCCCGCCTGATCGGCCATCTCTCCAAGGGCTACCGGCAGCGGGTGGGCCTGGCCCAGTCGCTGGTGAACGATCCGCCCGTCCTCATTCTTGACGAGCCCACTTCGGGCCTCGACCCCGCCCAGATCATCGAGATCCGCAACCTCATCCGCTCCCTCAGGGGGAGCCGGACCATCGTGCTGAGCACCCACATCCTCCCCGAGGTGAGCATGGTGTGCGACCGGGTGGTGATCATCCACCAGGGCCGTGTCGCCGCCGAGGGTCCCATCGACGCCCTGGCCACGGACGTCCAGGCCGAGGAGATCATCCGGGTGTCGGCCGTCGGGGGCGCGGAGGCGCTCCAGGGGAAGCTCTCGGCGGTGCCCGGCGTCAGGCAGGTGCGCCGCACG
>JACPCT010000078.1 GCA_016184445.1 Candidatus Tectimicrobiota bacterium
CTTCGGCGGGTCCTGCCGAGCCGCGCCCCCTTTGCGCGCCTCCCGCCTAGTGGGCGGCGCCGTACTTGGCCGCCAGCCCGCCGAACAGCTGCGCCGCCTTGAGGCGGTGCACCTGGTTCGTCCCGTCCGAGTGGAGGAAGCTGGCCGCGTCGCGCAGGAGCTTCTCCATGGGCGCCTCCTTCATGTAGCCCATCCCGCCCCAGATCTCCATCCCGAGGGTGCACACCCGGAAGGCCGCCTCCGAGACGAACACCTTGGTGAGCATCGAGTAGTGGGGCTCGAAGGGTTTTTCGTACTCGTTCCGGATGGCGGCGCGCCAGATGTAGTTGCGCGAGGCCTCGACCAGCATGTTCATCTCGGCGAGCATGAGCTGGACCGCCTGGTGCTCGATGATGGGCTTGCCGCCCTGGACGCGGTTCTTCGCGTACTCCAGGCACTCCTCGTAGGCGCGGCGGGCCGGGCCGAGCACGGTCGCGGCCGCCTCGACGTGGCTCGCCTTCGCCAGGTCGAGCTGGAACTTCAGCCCCTCACCCACGGGGGTGAGGCGGTCCCGGTCGGGGACGCGGCAGTTCTGGAAGACGAGCTCGGCGTTCTGCACGTTGCGCTGGCCCATCTTGTCGTGGATCTCGCCGATCGTGAAGCCGGGGTGGCCGGCCGCCACGACGAAGGTCGTGCAGCCCTTGTCGATGCCGACCGTCTTGTCCGTGCGCGTGCAGATGAAATAGATCTTCGCCAGGCCGCCGTTGCTGATGAAGTGCTTCATCCCGTTGAGCGCCCACTCGCCGCCCTCGGGCCGGGCGTCGATCTGCATGCCGATCCTGGGGCCGTACTCGAGGCCGAAGCTGTCCGAGCCGTGGCCCGGCTCGGTGAAGCCGATGGCGAGCAGGCACTCGTGGTCCCCCATGAACCGGGGGAGCCAGCGCGCGCGCTGCTCGCCGCTCATGCCCTCGGCGATGATGTAGGAGTACTTCCAGGTCTGGTCGAAGGCGACGGCGATGCCCAGGTCCCCCGCCGCGAGCTCCTCGCCCACGAGGCACAGGGTGAGGATGTCCGCCCCCCCGCCGCCCATCTCCTGGGGGATGGCCAGGGTGCGCAGCCCCAGCTCGCTCCCGCGGCGGATGATGTCCCAGTTGAAGCTCCGGCGGGGGTCGGGGATGCGGTCCCCCTCGGCCGCCCACGGCTTGATGTGCTGGTTCGTGAAGTCGCGGGCGAGCTGCTGGAGGGCTTGCTGCTCCGGCGTGAGTTCGAAGCTGACCATGGGGATCTCCTCCGGTCGCGAGGGAACATGCATGACGAAGAGTGGGATGAACCGGGCAGGCCCAGGGGGGAATCTTAGGGACAAATCCGGATTAGGGCAACTGATTGTCTGAATTATTTTTCCGGGGTCAGTACGAAGGCCCCGTAGCCGACTACCCGGTCCTGCGGGCCGTCGGTGTCGGATGAATTGCGCAGGTCCACCGCCCGGGCCGTGAGGCCCCGCCGCCGGGCCGCGATGAGGAGTCCCTTGATGGCCAAGTGGCCGCAGGCCTGCTGGGGGCCGATTTCGGGGAGACGGAATTCCTCGATGGCCCGGGCGGTGGCCTCATCTCGCCACCCCGCCTGGGAGGAGGAGTGGAAGTGGCAGAGGTCCGAGCTGGCCACCGGGAGGGTTTCCGCCTCCCAGAGGGCGTCCAGCACCTCGGCCACCTCGCCGGCCTGTGCCCTCCCCGTCAGAAGGGGCACCAAAAGGAAGTCCCCCAGGGTTTCCCGAAGGAAGGGGAGGTGCACCTCGAGAGCGTGCTCGCCCTCGAACGCCGCCTCCAGGACCCGCACCTGCGGGAAGGAGAGCGCCGTCCCTCTCCCCGCCGGGTCCAGCGGGACCCCGCCCCAGGGGGTGCCGTAAGCGTCGGCTCCGCTCGTGGCGATCCCCTCGAAGTCGATGAAGTGGGCGGGGCCGGCGAGCACCACGCGGCGGATCCGCCCCCGCAGCCCCATGATCTGCGCGTAGGCGGAGGCCGCGACCGGCCCCGAGCAAGGGTAGCCCGCGTGGGGGGCGATGAGGCCCTGCGCTTCCGCCGGAGCGGGGCGGGAGCGCCGGAGGAGGGACCTCACTTCCTCCCTCAGTTCGTCCGGGCCGGCCGGGTAGAACCGGCCGGCCACGGTGAAGGGGATGACCGACCGCATGATTGAACCCTCCGGGGGGGGATCGTACCATTCCCAGGAGGGCAGGCCACCCGCGGGCGGGGCCGTGCGTCCCCGCTTCGGATGCCCTCAGAGGGAGGGGGAGATGGCCTCTCCGGCTTCCGTTGTCCCGGCGCGCTTTTGGCATCCCCTCCCGGACGGCCGCATCCAGTGCGACCTCTGCCCCCGCTTCTGCAAGCTGCACGAGGGGCAGCGGGGGATGTGCTTCGTCCGGTCCCGGCAGGGCGGCCGGATGGTGCTCGCCACCTACGGCCGCTCGAGCGGCTTCTGCGTGGATCCCATCGAGAAGAAGCCCCTCAACCACTTCCTTCCAGGCACCGCGGTCCTCTCCTTCGGGACGGCGGGCTGCAACCTCGCCTGCAAGTTCTGCCAGAACTGGGACATCAGCAAATCCCGGGAGATGGACACCCTCGCCCAGGAGGCCGATCCCCTCTCCATCGCGCGGACGGCGCGGCGCCTGGGCTGCCGGAGTGTGGCCTATACCTACAACGATCCCGTCATCTTCCATGAGTACGCCGTCGACGTGGCCGGCGCCTGCCGGGAGCTCGGCATCCGCTCGGTGGCGGTGACGGCCGGCTACGTGTGCGCCGGGCCGCGGGCCGAGTTCTACCGCTGGATGGACGCCGCGAACGTGGACCTCAAGGGCTTCACCGAGCGCTTCTACCGGCAGCTGACCGGCGGGCACCTCCAGCCGGTTCTCGACACCCTCCTCCACCTCAAGCACGAGACGGGCGTCTGGCTCGAGATCACCACCCTCCTCATCCCGGGGGAGAACGACTCCGACCGCGAGATCGATGCCCTCTCGGCCTGGATCGCCCGCCGGCTCGGCGCTGAGGTGCCCCTCCACTTCACCGCCTTCCATCCGGACTGGAAGATGCTCGGCCACCCCCCCACGCCCCCCTCCACCCTCCGCCGGGCGCGCGAGATCGCCCTCCGCAACGGGCTGCGCTACGTCTACACGGGGAACGTCCACGACGAGGAGGGCGGCAGCACCTGCTGCCCCGCCTGCGGCGAGAAGGTGATCGGGCGGGACTGGTACGTGCTGACGCGCTGGTCCCTCGACGCCCGGGGCCGCTGCCAGGCGTGCGGGGAGGCGATACCCGGCGTGTTCGAGGCCCAGGCCGGCGGCTGGGGGCCCCGGCGCCTGCCGGTCCGCTCGCTCTCCTCCGCGTGAGGGGGGGAGCGGGCGCCCGGGAGGGCGGGAGGTCAGCCGCCCGGCGAAAGGTCGAGGGTGTAGATGCCTTCCCTGACGCGGAGGAGGCGGAGGGTCTGGCCGGCGGGGAGGAAGGCGTAGCCCAGCCCCCGGCCGTCCCGGCCCAGGACGGCGAACAGGCGCAGCGGCGCGAGGCGCCTGGCCAGCACGGGCAGCCTCTCGGCGCCCGTCTCCCCCGACACGTAGCGCTCGGGGTTGAGGAGCAGGCGGAGGGACTCGGGAAGGTCCTCCGCCAGGACGGCCACCCGCTCGGTCGTCGCGCCGGACTCCCGCAGGTACTCCGCGAAGAAGAGGCGGTTCTTGTAGAGGGGCTCGTCCAGCGGGCGGATGGGCTCGAGGCGGATCTCCTCGCGGGCGGCGAGGGGGCCGCCCCACGGCCCGGCCGCGCAGCCGCCCAGCGCGCCCGCGAGAAGCAGGGCGCCGAGGATGGAGGCCCCTCCGTG
>JACPCT010000079.1 GCA_016184445.1 Candidatus Tectimicrobiota bacterium
ATGTAGCGGATCTCGATGCGGTCCAGGTAGGGGCGGTCCTTGATGTAGTAGTCCTTGAACCGCTCCATCACGAGGATTTGGTTGGGCTTGTACTCCACGATCTTGAAGGGCCCGCCGTAGATCGGCATCTTCTTGAACTTTTCGATGTCCTTGTCGTAGGCCTTGGGGGAGACGAGGCTCATTCGGTTGAAGGAGCCGGCGAGGGCGGGGAGGGTCATGCCCTTGCCCAGGTCCTTCTGGTGGATGCGCACGGTCGTCTTGTCCACCGCCTCCACCTTGGTGATCTGGTTGAGGTAGAGGTTGTAACTCGAGTTGAACTTGAACTTGGGGTTCTTCTTCTTGAGCTCCTTCACCCACTGGGGCTGGACGCGCTGGTTGATTACGTCGAGGTTCCACTTGACGGCAGCCGCGTCCATGTCGGTCCCGTCGTGGAACTTCGCCCCCGGATGGAGGTGGAAGGTGATCACCCGCCCCTCGTCGGAGACCACCCACTTGCGGGCGAGGTCGCCCACGATGTTGTACTTCTCGTCCACCATGACGAGGCTCGCGCCCGCGGTCTCGCGGTAGAACTTGATCGGCAGCCCCAGGGCCGTCGTGCCGTCCAGGTGCGGGACGTTCCCCTCGATGGCGACCCGGAGCGTGCCACCCTTCCTGGCGGCCGAGGCCTCGGGCGCGGCGGCGAGGGACAGGGCCAGCGTGGCGCAAGCGGCTAAGGTCAGGATCCGTCGCATGGCTCTCTCTCCTGTGGAAGGGCTGCGCGGGGGCCGCCCTCGGGAGGCTGCCCCCGGATGAGAATCGGCGAAGGCGGCCCGGGAGCCCGCCCCCGGGACAGGACCTTCGAAATCGTGAATGGTCAGCCGGAAGTATAGGGGCTGGCCGGGCGGGGGTCAACGAAACCCGCCCCCCGGGCCTCCCCGGTTGCCTCGCCCGCGGGGGCGGGCCTAGAGTGCGGGTTGGCACTTTCCCGGGAGGTCCGAATGGCCAAGCGAGCGCCCGCCGCGCCCGTGGAGGGGACGGCGGCCGGATGGGAGGCGGCCTACCTCTACCTCTGCGTTTTCCTCTCGGGCGCCTCGATCCTCGTCCTCGAGATCGCGGCGGGCCGGGTGCTGGCCCCCCACTTCGGCAACACCCTCTTCACCTGGACGAGCATGATCGGCATCATTCTCGCCGCCCTGAGCCTGGGCTACTCGGTGGGGGGGCGGCTGGCCGACCGCTCGCCCTCGAGCCGCACCTTCTACCTCATCATGCTGCTGGGCGCGGCCCTGGTGGCGCTCGTGCCCGTGCTGCGGGCGGCGCTCATGCCCGCCCTCGAGCGGGGGCTGAGCCTGCGCTCCGGGCCCATCGCGGGGGGCATCCTCCTCTTCGCGGCCCCGAGCTTCGTCCTGGCCGCCCTCACCCCCTACGCCGTCAAGCTCAGGGCGGGTGACGAGCGCCTGATCGGCACGGTGACGGGCGACCTCTTCACCTGGTCCACGGTGGGGAGCATCGCGGGCACCTTCGCCACCGGCTTCTTCTTCATCCCCGCCTTCGGGCTGAACTCCATCTTCCTCGCGACCTCGGTGGCGCTGGCCCTCGCCGGGGCGGGCGGCCTGTGGCTCGTCCGGGGGAGCGCCGCCGCCGCCGAGCGGAAGGCGACGCGGGCCGTCTCCCTCCTGGCGGCCGTCTGCATCGCCGCCGGGGCCGCCTGGGCGGGCCGCCCGCCGGGGAGGAGCGCCGAGACCGTCCACTTCCGCGAGAACATGTACCACACCCTTCGCATCCAGAAGTGGGCGGACCAGGGGCGCCAGGTGCTCGAGCTCTTCCTCGACTCCCAGCCCGAGGCCGCGATGGTGGTGGGCGACGACCGCGCCCTCCACTTCCGCTACTCCCGCTTCCTCGCCCTGGGCGGCGCGGCGCTCCCGGGGATGCGGAGCGCCTTCTTCCTGGGGGGCGGGGGCTTCACCATGCCCAAGGCGCTCCACCTCATGCGGCCCGGGGCGGAGATCATGGTGGCCGAGCTCGACCCCGACGTGGTGGCGGCGGGCCGGCGGTTCTTCCGCCTGGACCGCTACCCCGAGA
The DNA here is from genome assembly GCA_016184445.1 of Candidatus Tectimicrobiota bacterium. Taxonomy (GTDB): domain Bacteria; phylum UBA8248; class UBA8248; order UBA8248; family UBA8248; genus 2-12-FULL-69-37. The sequence goes on from JACPCT010000079.1 coordinate 2,059, forward strand.
TCCGCGTCCAGGCGGGGGACGGGCGGCGGGCGCTGCGCGGGAGCGGCCGCCGGTGGGACTTCATCGTGGGGGACGCCTACCGGGGGCTCCGGAACATCCCGCCCCACTTGGTCACGCGCGAGTTCTTCGGGGAGGTGCGCGGGAGCCTGGCGCCGGGCGGGGCCTTCCTGATGAACCTCATCGCCCACCGCGCGGGCCCCGGCGGGGTGCTCTACGCCGCGGTCTACCGCACCCTCGCCTCGGTCTTCCCGGGCGTCTGGGTGTTCAGCACCGACCCTGGGCTTCCCGAGGCGGCGCAGAACATCCTCTTCTTCGCCTTCCGCGACCGCGAGGAGGGGCGCTTCCGCGCCGTCCTGGAGAAGCTCGAGGCGGACCCGCGGCTCGCCTTCATCGCGGGCTCCCGGGTGGCGGCGCCCCCGCCGGGCGCCTACGGGCCCATCCTCACGGACGACTACAACCCGGTGGAGTACCTGGTGGCGCGGGGGTTCTGAGCCCCCCGCGGCGGGGGGCATTCCAGGAGGGGACATGGCCAAGCACCGAGTCGCGCTGGTAGCCGGAGATGGGATCGGGCCCGAGGTCGTGGGCGAGGCCGTGCGCGTCCTGCGCGCGCTCTCGCGCCCGGGGCGCGGGCCCTCCTTCGCCTTCACCTCCTTCCCGTGGGGGAGCGACTACTACCACGCCAAGGGCCGCATGTGCCCCGAGAACTACCTCGACGTGCTCCGGCCCTTCGACGCCATCCTCCTCGGCGCGGTGGGCCGGCCCGACATCCCCGACCACGTCACCCTGAACCAGCTCCTCCTCCCCATCCGCCGGGGCTTCGACCTCTACGTCAACGCCCGGCCCATCGTCCTCTACGAGGGGCTCGAATCCCCCCTCAAGGGCTGGAAGGCCGGGGACATCGACATGCTCTTCTTCCGGGAGAACACCGAGGGCGAGTACAGCCCCATCGGCGGGCGCCACTACCAGGGCTTCCCCGAGGAAGTGGCCGCCCAGGTGGCGCTCTTCACCCGCCGGGGCTGCCAGCGCATCATCGAGGCGGCCTTCGAGGCCTCCCTCAAGCGCGGCAGGCACGTCACCAACGTCACCAAGTCGAACGCCCAGGGCCACACCCTCGTCCTCTGGGACGAGGTATTCGCCGGGGTCGCCGCCCGCCCCCGCTACAAGAAGGTGAAGACGGCCAAGTACCTCGTGGACGCCGCCGCCCTCGAGTTCGTCCGCCGGCCCAACCGCTTCGACGTGGTGGTCTCGACCAACCTCTTCGCCGACATCCTGACCGACCTCGGGGCCGCCATCGTGGGCGGGCTGGGCGTCGCCGCGAGCGCCAACACCAACCCCGCCCGCACCGCCCCCGCCATGTTCGAGCCCGTCCACGGCTCCGCCCCCGACATCATGGGCAAGAGCATCGCCAACCCGGCCGCGGCCATCCTCTCGGCCGGCCTCATGCTGGACTACCTGGGGGAGGAGAAGGCGGCCAAGCGGGTTGAGCAGGCCGTGCGCGGCCACCTGGCCCAGGGCTGCCGCACCCGCGACCTGGGCGGCACGGCCACCACCAAGGAGGCCGCCGCCGACATCATCCGGCGGCTGTAGGGGCGGGGCTGCCATCCGGACCCTATTGACCAACCCGAGTTTTAAAAGGTAAATTTTTGCTCATATTTCTACCCTTCCACCGAATTTGCTGGCTGGAGGGCTATTCATGCAGTGCCCCCAGTGCCGAACCGAGAATTCAGCGGGGGCGAAATTCTGCGGCGCCTGCGGCGCGCGCCTGGAAGCCAAGTGT
>JACPCT010000080.1 GCA_016184445.1 Candidatus Tectimicrobiota bacterium
CCATGCGCCGCCGTTCTTCTCCAACAGATCGAGGTACCGGCTCCATGTCGCGAAATCGAGCTCCACCCCCTCCAGGAACCTTCTCTGGTGGAGAACCACGTCGTATTCGGCGGTGGCCCGGCCCCCGTTCAGCCTCACGAGGGGGCTCCCCAGCATGTGCTTGCTGTGCTCGCCAGGCTTCTTGGAGGCGACCATCTCCCGCGATCGCTCGATGAAGCCGTGCGCCGTGCCGGTGTGCCAGCTGATGTGGACGGTGGCGTCCGGCGTGAAACAGTCCCCCAGCGCCTCCCAGTCCCCTTTGTCCCGGCAATGGCACGCGGCGGCGGCGACCTCGGCGACCTCGAACTTGTCGACGACCCTCTGGACCCTCGCTTCATCGAACATCCCCGTCCTCCGTGCTTGGCGGTGCGGCGTCCGGATCCCCTTGCCTTCTCACTTGGCCCCCAGCTCCCTGGCCTTGGATTCGAGCCGGGCGGCGATCTCCGCCGCGTTGGAGGGGAAGTGCTGGTCCGCCCCGAGGCTCTTGTCCTCGGCCGGGCTCTTCACGACGAACACGAGCGCCTTCTCGTCGATCGTCCGGCCGGAGTGGAGGGTTCCGGGCGGAATGTGAACGAGGTCACCGGGGCCGATCACGCGCTCCTCGTCCCCCACCAGCATGTACCTTCGGCCTTCCAGCACGAGGATGAACTGCTCCTCCTTCTCATGCCAATGAGGGACGGAGCCCTTCTCCCGGCGGAACGTCCCGAGGCTCGCCTTCATCAGATCCCCGGCGACCGGCTGAAACTCGCCCGCGCTTCCGGAGGCGAGAGTGACGGTTTTCAGTTCGGAGGTCTTGTAGAAAGGCATGGGGCATCTCCTCGGTCAGGCTCTTCCGAAAGCGGTTTCGGCCAGGCTTCGCCCGTGACGATTGGACGGGCGCCCCGTCGGTGTCAAGCCGGGGGCCGCCGCATCCTCCCGTTCCGCCGCCGCCGCGCGCCCCGCCTGGGGAAAAAGCCCGCTTTTCGGCCTGGATCGAGGGTTCCGCCCGGCCGGGGGGGGATGCCTCGCCGCGTTGACATCCCCCCGGCGTCCACTACAATCCGACCGGGCGGCGATAACGATCGTTCTTGGGTGAAGAACGCCCGCCGCCGGGACGGGGGGCGGGTGAAATGAGATAATCGCGCCGCGGAAGCGTTCCCGTGCATGCCCGATCGGCAATGCGGCTACATCCGACAGGAGACGAGGGGATGGACTTCGATCTGAGCGACGAGCAGCGGGCGATCAGGGATCTGGCGCGCACCTTCGCGCGGGAGGAGCTGATCCCGCAGTGCGCGGAGAGGGACCGGCTTCCGGACGGGGCGGACGCCTTCCCCTGGGAGCTCGTTGAGCGCGGCTCGAGGCTCGGCTTCAATACCCTCGCCCTCCCGAAGGAGTACGGCGGGGCCGGAGCGGGCGTCCTCACCCAGTGCGTCGTCATGGAGGAGCTCTCGGCCGGCGAGCCCGCGGTGTCCAAGGTTTACAGCCACAACTGGAAGGCCATCGCGGGCATCATGGCCATCGCCTCGGAGGAGCAGGTTCTCCGGGTCACCAAGGACTTCGTGAAGGATCCGCGCTACTGCCTCGGCATCGCCATGACCGAGCCCAACACGGGGAGCGACAACTCGCTGCCCTACGCGGGGGACGTCCAATCGGGTCCCAGGCTCACCGCCGCGCGCAAGGGCGACGATTTCATCCTGAACGGGATGAAGCAGTTCATCGCCATGGGCGCCCAGGCCAAGATGCTCACCATCTACGCCCGCACGAACGGCTCCGTCCCCTGGACCGAGGGCACCTCCGCCTTCATGCTCTTCCCCCCGAAGGAGGGGTTCAAGACCGGGCGCCTGCACGACAAGGTGGGCCTGCGCCTCTACCCCCAGTATGAGCTCCTCTTCAAGGACGTCAGGATCCCCGAGCGCGACCTGATGGGCGAGGAGAACAAGGTCCACCACAGCCGCAGGAGCATCACGAACATCGGGACCATGGAGGCCACCGCCACCGCCCTCGGCATCGCGAAGCGCGCCTATGAGCTCGCCCTGGGCCACGCCCGCGAGCGCGTCCAGGGCGGGAAGCCCATCATCGAGCACCACATGATCGGCATGATGCTCCTCGATATGTTCACCCGCCTCGAGGCCGCGCGGACGCTCCTGTGGCGCTCGGCCTGGAGCGTGGACAACGGCCGGAAGGATGACCCCAAGCTGCCCCGCGTGGGCAAAGTGCTCGCCGTCGAGGCGCTGAACTTCATCACCACGCGCGCGGTGGAGATCTGGGGAGGCATGGGCGTGATGAAGGAGGCCCCCGTCGAGAAGCTCCACCGGGACGCCATCCAGCTCTTCCACATGGGGAACACCCAGCAGGTGAACCTCCTCAAGGCGCTGGAGCAGCTCTGAGCCCCGGGGCGCGGCCTCCTGGAACGATCTGAGAAAAAGCGGAGAGGGGAAGACGGAACCCTCCCCCGGCGAGCGCAAGGGTGGCGGAGCCCGCAGGCTCCGTCATCTTTTTCCGGGCGGACTCCTCCGCGGGAGGCGCCGGCACCGCATCCTCCGGCCGAATCGAAGAAGGAGACGCGCGGACATGAAAACCACGGAGCACAAGCCGGGACGGATCTTCCAGGCGCAGTTCGATCCGGGCGACGACTTCTTCGAGGAGCTCAACCGCTTCGTGAGGGAGAAGAATATCCGGGCCGGCTCGGTCTTCCTGCTGGGGGCGTTCACGAAGATCGACGCCATCTCCGGCTTCAAGAGCATGAGTGGCTACGACGTGGACCGCCGATCCTTCGGCGATTGGCGGGAGCTCGTCGCCCTCGGCAACATCAGCTGGCCCGACAAGCCCCCCGCCGCCCTGGGCGAGGGAGTGGAGTGGAGCGGGCCCCAGCCCTACGTCCACATCCACATGGCGCTGAGCGGCGGCCCGGGGAAAAACGAGGAAGTCCTCGTCGGCCACCTGAGCGGAGGCATCCTCAAGGGCGGCATGGTTGTGCAGATTTTCGAGCACATCTGACCGGGAGGCTCCCCCGCCTCAAGATAAGCGGCCCCGCCCGGCTTTCCCCGGAACGGGTGGCGGAGCGCCTGGAGAGGCCGAAATATCAGGCGAGATGAGGCGCGGCTCTCTTCGGATCGGCGGCCTTCATGCCCTGCTGGACGGCGGTGGATATCAATTCGACCACCGCCAAACTCGCTTCCATGGGGAGGCCGTCCACACTGGTCCCCACCCAGCCCTCGATGCCATCCACCAGCCCCGCGGCCGCCGCCGCCTCCAGGATCCGGCGCTCCCTCCCGGGCGTATGCAAGAGGGAGGGCTGGCCCTTCAACATCGCCAGGCAGCCTGCCAACGCAGCGGCGCCCCAGTTGGATACGTCGGCGATGATGGCCACCTCGGCCGCCGACCTCGGCGCCGTGCCCGCCCCGCAGGGGCAGCGGCACTGCTTGCCGAAAGGGAGATTCTCCCGGATCACCTCCGCGAACGCGCCGAGGCCGGCCTCATTCCCGGCATCTCCGATCGCGATGGTGAGGATCCCCCGCGCCTGTGCTTCCTCAATCAGGAGGTCCACCTTCGCCATGGGAGCCGTGATATCCTCGCCCCGGAGGCTGTGAATCACCCCTTTGGCGTTCATCCCTCCCTTCTCGATCACGATGACGGCGGCCGGGCGGTATTCGTCCAGCAGCTCGGCCGAGCGGGTCTTCGCGGCGTCGATGCCCGAGGGGAACCCGAGAACTCCCGCCACATGGACCGATCCCAGAGACTTGATTCCCCGCAGGGCCGCCGCTCCGTCCAGCGCCCGGAGGCCAGCCGACTCCACCACGATC
>JACPCT010000081.1 GCA_016184445.1 Candidatus Tectimicrobiota bacterium
ACACGGGGTCCTTCATGAGGGGGGTCCACTTCAGGTAGTCCTCGACGAAGTCGAGCTTCCTGAGCTCCTGCCCCCGGACCGGGAGCGCGAGGGCGGCCGGGAGGAAAGCGGCGAGGAGAAAAGCGGCTCCCCGCCGGATCCGGACACCCTTGGGGGACCGCGTGCGCATGGCTTCCTCCCGGGCAGGCGCCCTCGGGACCTCCGGCCGAAAAGATCGCATCCGCGAAGATGATGGCCGGGCCGGGCCGGAATATCAAGCGCGGGGCCGCCCGCGGCCCTCGGGTTTCCCTGCCGGCCCGGAACCTGCGCGAATTTGATGCAAGGGCTTCTCCCCCCGCGGGCGTATCTTGCCGGAAGGCGGGCCTGCGTCCGGGGGGTCCGGCCTCCGCCCCTCCCTTGGTCAAGGAGGGGAGCGGTCCATCGGGGAGGGAGACTCAGAGGCTTCCCCTGCTCTCGAAGGGTGGCAGGTCGCCGGGCGCGGGGGCAAAATGAAATCTCTATCAGCGTTCAGCGTTTTTCAGCGGATTTCAGCGAAAAAAAATCACCGCCCCCGCAGGTGGCGGCTAGTGACGGATATTGACTAAAAAAGCCTATCAAAAATACTCCCCCCTGGTCGGACCAGGGGCCGCCGCCAGGGCCTGCCCTAGGGCCCGTAGGTGATGCGGTAGACCGCCCCCGCCCGGTCGTCCGAGACGAGGAGGGAGCCGTCCGCCAGCTCCTGGACGTCCACCGGGCGGCCCCAGGCCGCCCTCCCCTGGAGCCAGCCGTGGGCGAAGGGGATGTAGGCGGCCGCGCGGTTCCCCTCGAGGCGCACCAGGCTCACGCGGTAGCCGATGGGGCTGCTGCGGTTCCAGGAGCCGTGCTCGGCGATGAAGATCTGGTGGCGGTACTGGGGCGGGAACATCCGCCCCGTGTAGAAGCGCATGCCCAGCGAGGCCACGTGGGGCCCCAGCTCCTGGGCGGGCGGGGTGAAGCGGGCGCAGTCGCGCCCTCCGCCAAACTCGGGGTCCGGGAGCGCCCGGCCGTGGCAATAGGGGTAGCCGAAGTGGAGGCCCGCCCTCGGGGCGTGGTTGAGCTCGTCGGGGGGCTGGTCGTCCCCCATCCAGTCCCGCCCGTTGTCGGTGAACCAGAGCTCCCGGGTGACGGGGTGCCAGTCGAAGCCGACCGTGTTCCGCACCCCCCGGGCGAAGACCTCCAGGCCCGAGCCGTCCGGCCGCAGCCGGTGGATGGCGGCGTAGGGGCCGCCCGGGTCGCAGATGTTGCAGGGGGCCCCCACCGGGACGTAGAGCCAGCCGTCCGGCCCGAAGCGGATGAACTTCCAGCCGTGGTGCCGGTCGGTGGGCAGCTTGTCGTAGACCACCTCGGGGGCGGGCGGGTTCTTCAGGCGGGCCTCGATCCCCCGGAAGCGCAGGACGCGGTGGATCTGCGCCACGTAGAGATCGCCGTCCTTGAAGGCGACCCCGTTGGGGGTGTCCATGCCCTGGACGATGGGGATCACCTCCTCCGCCCGCCCATCCCGGTCCTTGTCGAGGAGGGCATAGACCTGGCCCGCTCCCCGCGTGCTGACGAAGACGGTGCCCGAGGGGCTCAGGGCGAGGGAGCGCGCGCCGGGCACGTCGCGGGTGTAGAGGCGGATGCGGAAGCCGGGCGGGAGCTTGATCTGATCGAGGGGGAGATCCTGCGCCCCGGCGGGAGGCGCCCCACCCAGCCACGCGGAAGCGAAAAGGCAGGCGAGCGCGCGGGTGCGCACGGGGGGCTCCTGCGGCGGCTAAATGCTCACCGGGAAGCTCGGCAGACGCACCCGCTCGGTCTCCTCCCTCGAGCCCAGGCAGAGCTCCTCCAGGGTGGTCTCCGAGAGGGTGCGGTCGATGGCGGCCTCGAGCTTCTTCCAGAGCAGGCGGCTCCCGCAGGTGGGGATGCTGGGGCACGGGCCGCCCACCTCGTCGGCGTCCCCGCAGTCCACCGGGCGGATCTCCTCCTCCACGGCGGAGAGCACGCCCTTCATACTGATCTGGGAGGGCGGCAGGGCCAGGATGTAGCCCCCGCCCGGCCCCCGCGTGCTGCGCACGAGCTTGGCGCGGCGCATCTTGACGAAGAGCTGCTCCAGGTAGTGCTGGCTGATGGCCAGGCGCCCGGCGATCTGCGGGAGCGGGATGGGATGGGTCTGCGAGTGCCGGGCCAGCTCGATCATGGCGAGCACGGCGTAGCGCCCCTTCGTCGAGATTCTCATCGTGCCACTCCCCTTCCCATGGGCCCCCCCGCAGGGCGGATCAGGAGACGGCCATCCAGGGCGGAACCGCCTCGGCGGCGCCCGCGCCCGCCACGAGGGCCGGCCGCTCCGCCGGGCTCACGTCCGATCCACCACGTCCAGGTCGCCCGCCAGGAAATCCTGGCTCGCGCGATCCCAGCGGAAGACCTTGGCGCCCCTCACCTGCCCCTCCCGCACGCTCATCACGATGTGGACGGCCTCGGGGTAGGAAGGCACGTCCCCGAAGGGAACCGCCGCATCCCGGTCCTCCGGGGAGAAGTAAGCGTCCTCGTCGGGATGGCTGTGGAAGATGCCCCGCAGCACCTCGCCGCGGGCCCTGGCCTCGCGCAGGATGCGCTCCAGCTCGAACGGGTCGGCCAGGAAGGCCCGGCGCGCGGTGCGGGGGTAGGACTCGGGGTCCCTCGCGTGCATCTCGTCCTGGAGGTTCCGCAGCAGATGCAGGCGCAGACGGCGCGGGTCGCCGTTCGCCTCTCCCGGGGGAGGCCCCACGATGACTCCGCAGCACTCCTCGGGGTAGGCGGCCCGGGCGTGCCCCTGCATCATCTCCGCCTGATCCCTGGTGAGCCGCAACGCCCGCCCTCCTCAGCGCATCTCGCTCAGGTAGCGATCGCCGCCGTCCGGGAAGATGGCCACGATAACGCCCCCCCGGACGCGGCGGGCCAGCTCCCGCGCCCCCGCGAGGGACGCCCCGGAGGAGTGGCCCACGAAGATCCCCTCCTCGCGCGCGAGGCGCTCGGCCAGCTGGTAGCTCTCCTCCGTCCCGGCCAGGAACAAGTGGTCGTGCACCGTCTCGTCATAGATCTTGGGCCGGATCGCCGTCGGGATGTGCTTCATGCCCTCGAGGCCGTGGAACGAGTCCGTGGGCATGACGGCGCACACCTTGACGCCGGACTTGCGCTTCTTGAGCCCGCGGCCGGTGCCGACGAGGGTGCCCGTCGTGCCGAGCCCGGCCACGAAATGGGTGATCCGCCCGCCCGTCTGCTCGAGGATCTCGACCGCCGTCCCGTCCTCGTGGGCGCGGGGGTTGGCGGGATTGTCGTACTGGCAGGGCAGGAAGTAGGCGTCCGGATCCGCCTCGTAGATCTTGCGGGCGAGGCGCTGGGCGCCGTCGGAGCCCTCGAGCGCGCTGGAGAAGACCATCTCCGCGCCGTACGTCTTCAGCGTGGCCTTGCGCTCCGGGCTCGCGTTCGCCGGCAGCACGAGCTTCACGGGGACCCCGATGGCGGCCCCGATCATGGCGTAGGCGATCCCGGTGTTCCCGCTCGTGGAGTCCAGGAGCGTCACCCCGGGCCGCAGCAGCCCCCGCTCAAGGCCGTCCCTCACCATGGCGAGGGCGGGCCGATCCTTCACCGAGCCGCCGGGGTTGAACCACTCGGCCTTGGCCCAGACCTCGACGTGGGGGAACTCCTTCTCCAGGAGGCGGATGCGCAGGAGGGGGGTGTTCCCGATGAGCCCGAGGATGGGGGCATCCTCGATCTTGCGGAATGAACGGGCAGGAGCCTCAACCATGCTCTCCACCATCGCCATCATCCTCTATG
>JACPCT010000082.1 GCA_016184445.1 Candidatus Tectimicrobiota bacterium
CGAGGAGACCACCCACTACGCCGACCGGATGCACCGCCTCGCCGCCGCCGCGGGCGCCGAGGCCGACTCCGGCGGGTGGAGGATCCACCTGAACGAGGACCTGCGGGAGGCGGCCGGGCGGCTCCTGGCCGAGCAGGGGACCGGGGAGGGAGACGGCCCCCTGGTGGTCGTGAGCCCAGGCGCCAAGTGGGCCCCCAAGCGGTGGGGCGAGGGAGGCTTCGCGGAGGTGGTGGACCTGCTCCAGGGGCGCGGCTGGCGGGCGGTGCTCATCGCGGGGCCGGACGAGGAGGAGCTGCTCGGCTCCCTGCGGAGCGCCTGCCGCACCTCCCCCGCCGCCATCTGGCCCCCCGCCCCCCTGGGGACGGTGGCCGCCCTCCTCGAGAAGGCCGACGCCTTCCTCGGCAACGACAGCGGCCCCATGCACATGGCGGCCGCCGTGGGCACCCCCATCGTCGCCCTCTTCGGCCCCACCGTCCCCGGCGGCACCGGCCCGCGCGGGAGCCCCTTCATCCCCCTCTACGCGGCCCTGGAGTGCAGCCCCTGCCCGCTCTACTTCACCCGCACCCGCTGCCACCGGGGCCACAACTACTGCATGGACGGCTTCAGGCCCCCCGACGTGGCCGCCGCCGTCGATCTCTCCATCGAGCGCCGGCGCCCCCCGCGCCGGGCCCGGCGCGCCGCCGGCTAGGCGAAGAACACCCTCCCCTTCCTCCGGTGGCCCAGCAGCACCAGGAACATGACGTCCCTCCCCCGGGCCGCGGGCCCGAAGAAGGAGATGACGTCGTCGTCATAGAAGGTGAGGCCGGTCGCGCCGAAGCCCATCCCGCAGGCCGCCAGGTAGAGCCGGCCGCCCATGAGGGCCGCCTCCATCTGGGCGGCGCGGTAGCCCCGCCCCCCCAAGGCGGCCGAGGCGCGCTCCAGATCGCTCAGGAAATAGACGTTCACCGCCGCCTCGGCCGCGAGCTCCTGGCCGAGGCCCAGGCCGCCCGCCCTGGAGCGGAAGTCTCCTGCCTTGAGCCGCACCAGGCGCTCGCCGGCGCGGTCCAGGAGATAGGCGCCCGGGGGAAGGCCCTCGACCGCATGGACGATGAGGAACATCCCGTTCAGGGCCGGGGCCCCGCCGGGCAGAAAGTCGGCCGGGAACGCCCCGGCCGCCGCCCGGAGCGCCGCCGAGAGCTCCCCGAGGCGGATGCCCCGCTCCCGGTCGAAGCGCCGGACCGACCCCCGGCGGAGGATGGTCTGGTCCACCGATGCCGGGGCCGCCTCCTCTCCCGCGAGAGGGAACGCCTGCCCCTCCTCCCAAGGCAGGGGATCGCTCCCCAAGGCGCGGGCGCTCTCCCGCCAGGCCGCCGCCTCCTCCCCCGCCGTGAAGGAGGTGGCGGCGTGGACCTCCCGGATCAGGGGGTAGTCCACTTGGCTCTCCGACAGGGGCGTCGTGGGGTGGACGATGGGAAGGAGGGCGGGAGCCTCCTCCGGCGCCTCCTCCGGGCGCCCCAGCTCCACCCAGCCGAGGGCCGCCTCCCGCGCCGGGTCCGCCCCGAGAAGGCCGTTCACGGGAGCGTCCGCGAAGCCCATCACCGTCCGGGCCGGAACCCCCAGCGCCGCGGCGGCGCCGAGCAGGTTGGCCAGCATCGTCCCGCCGTCCCAGTAGCAGTGGCGGTAGGCCCGGGAGCGGTACTTCCAGGCGTTGCGCCAGAAGGTGCTGGTGAAGACGAAATAGGCCGGGGGGGCGGACGCCTCCCCCGCCGCCCGGGCGAGCACGGCGCGGAAATCCCCCTCCCGGAGCCGCCGCGCCGCGTAGTCGTGCGCCGCCAGATGGTACACCCCGGGGGAGAGCCCTCCCCCCGCGCCCGGCACCGCCCCGCAGACGAGATAGACCTCGATGTGGTAGAGCGCCCCCGTGCAGGCCGCCGCCCGGAAGTAGTGGGCCCTCCCCCCCGTCTCGATCTTCTTCGTGACGCCCGCCGTGAGGAAGAAGAGCCGGGCGAGCGCCTCCAGGCGGGGCGCGAACCCCTCGGGCCTCCCTTCCCCCCCCGACGCCAGGCAGGCCAGGACGGGCGCCTGCGCCCGGGGAGGCTCCGCCGGCAGCGCGATGGGCGCGAGGTCCTTGTACACCTTGAAGGGCAGGGGCTGGTTCTCCCAGTCGAGGGAATGAGGGTCCGAGAGGACGCTCGCGGCGGTATGCTTGGTCCGCTCGTGGTAGGCGCGGGCCAGCCGCACCGAGTCACTCCCCACGGGTTCTCCCTCCGGCAAGGCGGACTCGCCTCCCTCCTCATTCCAGACTGAACCCCCGAGGCGGGCCGGGCAAGCCCCTTCTTTTTCCGCCCGCCGGGGCGGGACACTACCAAACCTTGCATTGAGTTTCTGGATATCCGGCGGTAAATTATCAATGCGGAGCGCCCATTTTATCCTCTGCGTGGTAGGCGCTTTTTCTACGTAAGGGCGCTCAGAGGGGGCAGAGCAATGTCCACGTTGACCAAGGGGCTTATAAAGGGTGACCGGCTGGTCCTCCTGTTGATTGCGGTGGGCTTCGTTTTGTCGTTCATTTTTAAGATCATTCGATGGGCCCTATAAATGGGTGATTGGTGGAGCACCAGAAGATTTTGTTGGGGCTTGGCTGGGACCGTGGTGCTTCATGCCAGGCCCTTTTTTTCGGTCCTTCGCGCCAACTCTGAAACTGTTTACCTTGACCTGATTGAGATATTAGTTTTCGTTGTTCTGGGAGGTTTGTTGGCCTCTGCGTGGGGTGAAGATAGCGCTATAAAATGTTTTTGGGTTGGCGCATCCTCCACGGTGATATTTAGATCATTTCAACAGTCCCCGCCACCAGGCCCAATACAAATCCCGCGTTAAGCACGACGATATCTTCACGCAAATTAGGACGCCCCCCGCCGAGCGGCCCCTGGCCCGGTGCCCCGGGGCGTGCTACCGTCCCCCCGATGGACGCGTCAGCCTCCCTCCAGCAAGGCACGGACTTCGTCGTCGTGCTCGTCCGGCCCCAGGGGTCCGGCAACATCGGCTCCGTCGCCCGCTCCATGGCCCACTTCGGCCTCGGGAGCCTCCGCCTGGTCGCCCCCCGCGGGGAGGCCGCCAGCCTCGAGGCCCGCCAGATGGCCATGACGGCCCAGGACCTCCTCGCCCGGGCCGGGCACTTCGCCACTCTCCGCGAGGCCACCCAGGACTGCGGCTGGCTGGTGGCCACCTCGCGCCGGATCGGGCACAAGCGCCTGCCCACCACCGGGCCCCGCGAGGGGGCGCCCCTTCTGATCCGCCGGGCGGCCGAGACCCGGGTGGCCCTCGTCTTCGGCCCCGAGGACAAGGGCCTCCGCACGGACGAGGTGGACCTCTGCCAGGAGCGCCTCTTCATCCCCGCCCTGCCCGGGGCGGACTCGCTGAACCTGGCCCAGGCGGCCCTGCTCGTCCTCTGGGAGCTCTACCGCGCGAAGGCCGGAATGGAAGGCGGAGCAGCGCTTGCCGGTGATGACACGGTAATTCCCTCCCGGGAGGAAGTGGAGGGGCTCGTGGGTCACCTCATCGCCACCCTCGGGGAGATCGGCTTCCTCCACCACGAGCCCGGCCAGGCCGCCCGCGCCTTCCGCCAGCTGCTCGACCGGGCCCGCCCGGACCGCCGCGAGGTGCGGATGCTGCGCGGGGCACTCCGCCAGCTCGGCTGGCGGCTGGGCCAGCCGGCGGATCGGCCGGCGGATCGGGAGGAAGAATGAAGCCCGGGGACTTCGACTACGAGCTCCCGCCCGGGGCCATCGCGCGCTACCCCGCCCCCGCGCGGGAGGACGCCC
>JACPCT010000083.1 GCA_016184445.1 Candidatus Tectimicrobiota bacterium
TCTTGTATGGGGAGGAGGCAGTAAAAAAGGCAACCGAGGAAATTTGCAGGCGGTTTGACCTCTTTTTAATGAGGCGTCATCAGGAGCATGGTGATTCGCAAAGAGGACTTTTGGTCTTGGATGAGGGCAGATTCCAAGCAAGATCGAAGATATGGGTTAAGGATTTTCGAACCTTGGGGACTCAGTGGGGAACTCTCAGAAATTTAAGCGACATTCCTTATTTCACGAATAGCGTGGATACTCGATTACTCCAGGTTGCTGATTATGTTTCTCATGCGGCCTATCTGATGTACGAAAGGCGGGACTACAGCCTTTTTGCGAGACTGCTCTCTCGTTTCGATGCCAAGGATGGGACGATACACGGTCTATCCCATATTGCCCGATCGTATCAAACGTGTACCTGTCCCGCTTGCGCCAGCAAACGCTCTCCTGGAAGCTACGGTGACTGGATAAGCTCGTAGGTCTCCTACTTCCTCCCCAAGAACGAATAGTCCTCCACCCACGCCTTGGGGGGGCCGGCGGCGCCGGGGCCGTGGCCGTCGCGGGCGAGGCGGTCGCGGAACCAGCCCTCGTACACCTCGTTGCGCCCGGGGTCCATCACCCCCATGTCGCAGAAGATCTCGATGCAGTTGCCCGAGGGGTCGGCGATGTAGAGGGCGTGGTTCTCGCCCCAGAGGCCGTCCCCCTCGGGGTGGGTGGGGCTGTGGATGGCGCGCCCCCAGAAGATCTCGACCCCCTGCTCCTTGAGATAGGCCTCCCAGGCCTCGAGCTCCCGCCGGGAGCCCACCTGGAGGGCGAAGTGGTGCATCCCGGGCCGGAGGGTGTCGAAGGTCTTGGCGTCCGGGGGAGGGATCTGCCCCTTCCGGCCGAAGATGAGGTTCACGTCGTGGTGGAGGGCGGTGCAGCGGATGAAGCACAGGCCGAAGGGGAAGCCCGGCACCGTGCCGGGCGGGTGGACCTCGCTGATCGTGAAGCCCAGCTTGTGGACGTAGAAGCCGATCGCGGCCTCGATGTCGTGCACCTTGACGCCGATGTGCTGGAGGCCCAGGAAGGGCGAGGGCGGCTGGGGCATGGGAGTCTCCTCAAGGGCGATGGGGGTCAACGGCCCGCGGGAACGGTGCTCCCGGGCTTGGCCGGCACGGCGGCGGGCGGCTCGGGGAGGGGGGCGAGGCGCTGGGAGAGCAGCACGGCGCCCGCCAGCGCCAGCCCGATGAGGTCCGTCTTCCACCCGGAGTGGATGAGCAGGAGCGCGGCGGCGCCGGTGGCCAGGCGCTCCCAGGGGCGCAGGGGGGCCAGCAGGAACCCGTGCAGGCCCGCCGCGAGGAGGATGACCCCGGCGCAGGCGCTCAGCACCGCGAGGACGACCTCGCCCCAGCTCCCTATCAGGAGCAGGGCCGGGCCGTACACGAAGAAGAAGGGCACGATGAAGCCCGTCGCCCCCATCCGCACGGCGGCGAGGCCGGTCGCCCAGAGGGGCGTCTTGCCGATCCCGGCCGCGGCGTAGACGGCGAGCGCCACGGGCGGGGTGATGGCCGAGATGATGGCGAAGTAGAAGACGAAGAGGTGGGCCGCGATGGGCACGACGCCCAGCTTCATCAGGGCGGGCACCAGGAGCGCCGCCTGCATCACGTAGGCCGCCGTGGTGGGCATCCCCATGCCCAGGATGATCCCGGCCACCATGGTGAGCGCCAGGGCCGGGATGAGGCTGCCCTCGGAGATGGAGAGGATGAAGCTGGTGAACTTGATCCCCAAGCCGGTGTGGGCGATGACGCCGATGACGATGCCGGCCGAGGCGCAGGCGGCGGCCACCCCGACGGAGTTCTGGGCGCCGCCCTGGAGCGCTTCCCACATCCCCTTGGGGCCGAGCCGGGTCCCGGCCCGCAGGGCGGAGATCCCCACCACCAGGAGGGTGGCCCAGAAGGCGGCCAGGAAGGCGGTGTAGCCCTCCCACATCAGCCAGATGAGGGCCAGGATGGGCACGAGCATGTGGCCGCGCTCGAGGAGCACCCCGCCGAGCGGGGGCGTCTCGCCGGGCCGGAGGCCCCGCAGGCCCGTGCGGCGCGCCTCGAAGTGGATGGCCATGAAGAGGGCCAGGTAGTAGAGCAGGGCGGGGATGGCGGCGTGGATCGCGACCTGGACGTAGGGGAGGCCCGCCAGCTCGGCCAGGACGAAGGCCGCCGCCCCCATGACGGGGGGCATGATCTGGCCCCCGGTCGAGGCCACCGCCTCGACCGCCGCCGCCACGTGGCCCTTGAAGCCGGTGCGCTTCATGAGGGGGATGGTGAGCCAGCCGTCCACCATCACGTTCGCGACCGCGCTGCCCGAGATGGTGCCGAAGAGCCCGCTCGAGATGCAGGCGATCTTGCCGGGGCCGCCGGGGGTGCGGCCGGCGAGGGCGGAGGCCAGGTCCATGAACAGGGCGCCCGTGTTCGTGCGCTCCAGGAAGGCCCCGAAGATGATGAAGAGGACGACGTAGGTGGCCGAGACCCCGAGCGGGATGCCGAAGACCCCGTCCGGCGAGAAATAGGCGATGTCGAACAGGGTCTCCAGGCTCAGCCCGGCGTGGCGCATCGGGCCCGGGAGCCAGGGCCCGGCCAGGGCGTAGAGGATGAAGACCAGCACGGTGATGGGCAGGGTGGGCCCCAGGGTCCGGCGCGAGGCCTCGAGCACCAGGAGGACGAGGAGGACGCCCATGGCCATCTCGGCCGGCGCGAGGGAGTCCACGTAGACCATGCGGCTGTTGATGTGGCCGAGGTTCAAGAAGATGTAGAAGAGGGGCGCGAGAGCCGCGGCGAGAAGGAGAAGGTCCCACAGGCGGGGCAGCCTCTCCGCCAGCCTGCCGCCCGGGAGGAAGGCGAGCTCCCGCAGGCGCCGGAGCCCGCCGCCCTCCTTCGGGACCGCGAGGAAGATGATGCAGAAGACCAGGGCCAGGTGGGTGCCCCGGAGGACGAGGGCCTCCGGGGCGCCCGCCATGGCGATGTAGAGGTGAAAGAGGGACATCCCGGCGGCGGCGATGCCGACCAAAGTCCCCTGCGGGCGCCCTCCCCCGTCTTCCAACGGACGGCCCTCCCCCTAGTTCGTGGCGCCGATCTCCTTGTAGAAGCGCGCCGCGCCGGGGTGCAGGGGCACGCCCACGTCGGAGGCCATCTCCTTGGGCGTGAGGCCCTTGGTCGCGGGCACCACGGCGTGGATGGACGCCAGGTTCTTGGCGATGGCCTTGGTGAGCTGGTAGACGACGTCGTTCGAGAGCTTCCCGCTCGCGATCAGGTGGGTGTAGGTGCCGAAGGCGGAGACGTCCTTGTCCTGCCCCTTGTAGGTCCCCGCCGGGACGTTGCGCCGGGCGTAGCCGCCGTTGAGCTTGAGGAGCTTCTGGAAGGTGGCGTCGTCCAGGTTCATCAGGACGATCTTGCGCCCGGTGGCCAGGTCCATGAGGGCGGGGGCGGGGATGGTGGTGACCAGCATGAAGGCGTCCGCGTGCCCGTCCCGCATGAGGGCCACCGAGTCGTTGTAGGAGGCGTGGCTCACCTTGGCGAGGTCCTTGTAGGCGAGGCCCGCCGTGGCGAGGAAGTGGCGGGCCATCTGCTCGCCCGTGTTCCCCACCGCCTGGGTGGTCATGCGCTTGCCCTTGAGCTGGGCGGGGGTGCGGATGGTGTCCTTGCCCTTGTCCAGGACCACCGGATGGAAGTACTGCATGTAGAGCGTCGCCACCTGGCGGACGTTCTGGGTCTTCTTGTCGAAGGGCTTGCGGCCCAGGACGGCGTCCGCCGTGGAGACCGCGTTGCCCAGGCCTCACGTCCTTGAGCTCGCGCTTGGCGATCTCGGCGACCGCCCCGCCGAGGGGATACCAGGAGCCTCCCTGCGGGCCCGTCATGAACTTCAGCTCGGCCGCCTGGGCGGCGGCCGCCAGGCCCAGCACTCCGGCCGCCAGAGCGGCCAGCCCCATCCATCCCTTCGTTCGCATGCCCGCGCCCTCCTCCGCGTGTGGGGTGAGCCCGCCTGCCGCCCCGCGGGAGGGCCTTCTCCCGCCCCCGCGGAATCGGCGCGCCAACTCAAGGTAAAGAAGCCCCGGCAAGTGTTTTGAAAGATTGAGGAAGTGTATTCCAGGCGGGGCGGGGATGCAACGCTTTCCGAAGGGGGGCGGTCCGATTCCGGGCCGCTAGCGGGCGAATCTCGACATGTTGCTCCCAGTTGCCGGATGCCCCACGTCTCTCTCCTTCGGAGGCCGTAGCCCCTTCGGCCTTCGCCGGCCGAAAGTCGGCT
>JACPCT010000201.1 GCA_016184445.1 Candidatus Tectimicrobiota bacterium
GCTCCTCCTCCACTTCGCCGAAGACGCGGAAGTCCCACTTGGCGAGATCCACCTTGGGGACCGAGCCGTAATGGAGGACGGGCCACTTCTCCGTCACCGTCTGGCCCGGGGGGATGCGCTTGCCGTAGCGCTCCTGAAATTCCTTCTTGCGGGAAAACAGCGAGGCCATGCCTTCTCCTTCACACTCTCACCTGAACGGCGCCTATCGCCCGGGCTCGAGCAGCACCTTCAGCCCCCCGCCCTGCTCCATCAGGCGGAAGCCTCGCTCCCACTCGCCGAGGGGAAGAATATCGGAAACAAGGACCTCCATGTCCACCCGCTTCTCTTCCATGAGGCGGATGGCCGTCCGCCAGGCCGTGTCCTTCTGGCCGAAGGTCCCGGCGATGCGCACTTCCTTCCAGGTCACTTGGCTCATGTCCACCTCGACCGGCCGGCCCGGGATCCCCACCTGGAGGATCTGCCCCCCCTTGCGGACGGATTCGAGGCACGTCTTGAAGGCGGGAGCCGCCCCCGCCGCCTCGATGGCCATGTCCACCCCCCAGCCGCCGGTGAGACCGGCCACGGCCGCCCGGAGATCGCCCTCCTCCACCGTCACGGCCCGCTCCGCCCCGAGCTTCCCGGCCAAGGCGAGGCGGTGGGCGTCCTTCCTCGTGCCCGCGACGATCACCCGGGCCCCCAGGGCGCGCGCCACCTGGAGGCAGGAGAGCCCGATGGCGCCCGGCCCGCAGACGAGTACGGCGTCCCCCGCCTTGAGGGAGCACTGCTCCGTCATCCCGTGCACGCACACCGCCAGGGGCTCGGAGAGCGCCGCCGCCGTGAAGCTCACCGAGGCGGGGAGCTTGTGGATGGAGGCGGCCCGCGTGACCACGAAGTCGGTGAAGGCGCCGTGGCTCACCACCCCCGCGATCTCGCGCCGCTCGCAGCGGTTGTAGTGGCCCGAGCGGCAGTGGGGGCACTCGCCGCAGGTGCGCTTGGTGGGCTCGGCCGTCACCCGTTCGCCGACCGCGATGCCCGAGACGCCCTCCCCCACCTCGGCCACCACCCCCGCGAACTCGTGCCCGAGCGCGAGCGGGGGGACGTAGTGGAAGAACTCCCCCGAGGCGATGTGGACGTCCGTGCCGCAGATGCCCGCCCGGGCCACCCGCACCTTCACCTGTCCGGGGCCCGTCCGGGGCTCCTCGATGTCGAGGAGAGCCATCTGGCCGGGCCCCTTGGCGGTCTTCACGAGCGCTCTCACGCTTCTCCCCCCAATCCGGAGGACGCCGCCCGCTAGGCGTTCAGCACGGCGATGGCTCGGATGGGCGAGCCCGAGCCGTCTTGAATCTTCAGGGGAAGCCCGATGTAGAGGAACTCCTTCCCGACCACGTCCTCGATGTTGCAGAGGTTCTCGGTGTTGGTGCGGCCGAGGTCCCGGCAGACGAGGTGGCAGGGGTACTCGGAGCTGTGGGCCATGTCCATGCTGGGGGCGTCGGTGCCCACGTTGAGGCAGCCGCACTCGCCGTAGACGTACTCGGCGGCGTCCCGCGTCCACCCGGCGTAGGCCGTGGTGTAGGAGGGACGGGGGTAATGGCGCTTGTAGTGGCCGTAGGTGTAGAGCAGCGTGTCACCGGGCCTGATCTGGAGCTTGTACTTGTCGAGGCGGCGCTTCACGTCGCCGGCGTTGATGTAGCTGTTGTCGGCCACGTTCTCGAAGTCGATCGCGATGCCCCGCCCGTAGAAGAAGTCGAAGGGCATCTTGTCGATGTGGGGAGCGCCCAGGGAGGGGTCCAGGTGGCTGATGGAGTCCACGTGGGTGGGCCCGTGCTCGCACATCTGGACGACCCCGGAGTAGTAGCTCATCTCGCTCTTGAAGCGGCCGCTCGCGGCGCTCACCTCGTGGGTCATGTTCGTCCACCGCCAGGTGTCGGGATGGCCCACGAAGACGGGCATGCCGGAGTAGATGGGCTGCGTGAGATCGACGATTTGGTGATTCTTGTACGCCATGGCACCCTCCCTAGTCTCGGATGAGTGGATCAGTCCATCCACATACCGCCGTTCACATTCAGCACGGCGCCGTTAATGTACGCGGCCCGGTCGCTCGCGAGGAAGCAGATGGCCTCCGCCACGTCCTCCGGGCGCCCGAAGCGGGCGAGCGGGATCTGGCGCCTCCACTCCTCGCCGCGCACCCGCAGCATCTCCTCGATCATCCGCGACTCGATGATCCCCGGCGCGACGGCATTGACACGCACCCGGGGGGCCAGTTCGAGCGCCAGGGCCCGGCCGAAGCCGATGAGCCCCGCCTTCGACGCGCAGTAGTGCGCGTGGAGGGCGCTCCCGCGCTGGGCGGAGACCGAGGCCAGGTTGACGATCGTCCCGCCCCGCTCCCGGGCGGCCATCGCGCGCCCGGCCGCCCGGCAGGCGGAGAAGACCCCCTTCAGGTTCACGTCCAGGGTCTGGTCCCACTCCTGCTCACTCATCTCCACCACCAGGCGGTGATGGTAGATCCCCGCGCAGTTGACCAGCACGTCCAGCCCGCCGCCGAGGCCTGCCACGGCGGCCTCGACCGCCCCCACGTCCGTCACGTCGAGGGCCCGCCCCTCGGCCCCGGCCCCCCGGGCCTTCAGGTCGGCGCAGGCGGCCTCGAGCCCCGTGGCGTCCGTGTCGGCCAGGACGAGGCGGGCCCCGCCCTCCGCGAACCGGCGGGCGGCCGCCCGCGCGATGTCCCCCGCCCCCCCGGTGATCAGGACAACCCGGCCCTCGAACTCTCTCGCCATGACTCGATCTTCGGGTGACGGCCCGGAGGCCGGACGGAGGGAAACTGGCGCTGCACCGACGGAGGAAATCTTAGGTGCCCCTCCGGAGGGTGTCAACGCAACGGCCGCCAAATTGACACCCCCTCTCCCATCCCGTACGTTCGCAGCGGCCCTCCCCCATCGCCTCCTGCCTGGAGCCGTTCCATGGCGCGGGAACCGCGGATCTCGGCCATCCTGCTCGCCGCAGGCCTCTCCAAGCGGCTGGGACGCAACAAGCTCCTGCTCCCGGCGGGGGGGATTCCCGTCGTCCGGCGCGCCGCCCTCGCCCTGGCGGAGTCCCGCGCGGCCGAGGTCATTGCCGTGGTGGGCCACGAGGCCGCCGCCGTCGCGGCCGCACTGGAGGGCTTGCGCCTCCGGGTCGTCCACAACCCCGGCTACGCCCAGGGCCAGAGCACGAGCCTGCGGGCCGGCCTCGCGCAAGCCGCCCCGGACGCGGAGGGCTTCCTCTTCGCCCTGGGGGACCAGCCCCTCCTCACGGCCGAGTGGGTGGACCGCTTGATCGGCGCCTTCGCCTCCGCCCCCGGGAGCACCCTGGGCGCCGCCCTCTGCCACGGGGGCAGGCGGGGGAATCCGGTCCTGCTCTCCGCCTCGCTGCGCGAAGAGCTCGCCCGGGTCGAGGGGGACGAAGGCGCCCGGAAGATCCTCCGGCGGCTGGAGCAGGAGGAACGCCTCCTCGCCGTCCCCGCCGAGGAGGCGGACCTCTTCCTCGACCTCGACACCGAGGCCGACCACGCGCGGCTGCGCGAAAAATACGCCGGGAGGGAGTGATCCTCCTTCGGCCGGTTGGGGAACCCATATCTTCCTGCGATAATGTTCACGTTCCGGGAGGCACAAGGAGAGCCATCATGATCCAGCCCTTTCAGATCACGCGGGGCCCGCGCGTCCGCTACGGCCGTGGAGAGGCCGCCTTCATCGGGGAGGAAGCCAAGGCCCTCGGGATGAAGCGCCCGATGGTGCTCACCGACCCGGGCCTGGCCTCGGCCGGCGTCA
>JACPCT010000202.1 GCA_016184445.1 Candidatus Tectimicrobiota bacterium
GCCGGTGGTCGTGGGCGTGGGTGTAGACGGCGAGGTTGCGGGCGGCCTGGGGGCCGAAGAGGGCGAGGTACTCGGGGTGGCCGCTCACGTCCTCGGGCCGGCCGTGACAGCAGACGTGGCGGTTGAGGCAGATCACGCGGTCGGTCGAGGCCATCACGACGTGGAGGTCGTGCGTGACCATGAGGATGCCGCAGCCCCGCCCCCCCCGGATGCGGGAGATGATGCCGTACATCTCGAGCTGGCCCGTCACGTCCACGTTCTGGATGGGCTCGTCGAGCACCAGGAGGCCGGGGTTGCGGAGGAGCGCCCGGGCGAGGAGCACCCTCTGCATCTCCCCGCCCGAGAGGGCGTGGATGGAGCGGTCCATGAGGTAGGCCGCCCCCGCCTCCTCCAGGGCCCGGGCCGCCTCCCTCTCGGGGACGGGGCGGGTGAGGCTGAGGAGGCGGCGCACGGTGAGGGGGAGCACGGCGTCCACCGCCACCCGCTGGGGCAGGTAGCCCACCACCAGCCCCGCCCGGCGGCGGACCGACCCCTCCGCCGGGGGCAGGAGGCCGAGGAGGACGCGGATGAGGGTGGTCTTCCCCGCCCCGTTGGGACCGATGAGGGAGACGACCTCCCCCGGGCGCACCGCCAGATCGATGCGGCGCAGGATGTCCTGCCCGCCCAGGCGGACACTCACCTCAAGGGCCTCCACCAAGGGCTCAGCGGCGGGCATCCTGCGCTCCATCCTTCTGGCACGCGGGGCAGCGTCCCCGCACCTCGATGACGGGCGTCTCGACCTCGAAGCCCGCCTGGGCGGCCGCGCCCTCGATGGCCCGCCCGATGCGCGGCTCCTCCATCTCGGCCACGGCACCGCACTCCTTGCAGATGAGGAACTGGGCCACATGGGGGTTGTCCGGGAAGCCGCAGCCCACGAAGGCGTTCACGCTGCTCAGCCGGTGGACGAAGCCGTGGGCCATCAGGAAGTCGAGGGCCCGGTAGACCGTGGCCGGGGCGCTCCGGCGGCTCGCCGGCTCCATCCGGGCGAGGATGTCGTAGGCCCCGATGGGGGCGTGGCTCGCCCACACCAGTTCCAGGACGCGGCGGCGGATCGGCGTCAGCCGCGCCCCGCGCTGGGCGCAGATTCCGGCCGCGCGCTCCAGGGCCCCGGCCACGCAGGCGGTGTGGTCGTGGCCGCTCGTGGGGAAAACCGCTTGCGCCGACTGTGCCACCATAAGATCCCCCTTGCGAAGCCCCGCCAGAAATGATACTTTATATCATAATGAACCTGGCCGCAACGTTATCTTATCACGCAGCCAAAGGAGGAACCGGCATCAGAACCCTCCGCCCGGCCGTGGCCGCGCTCCCGATATTCTGCCTGGCGGCCCTCGCCGCGGCGGCCGCCGCCCAGGCCGCCGCACCGAGGGTCGTCGCCACCATCAGCCCCATCCACTCCCTCACCGCCTCGGTGATGGAGGGGGTCGTCTCCCCCCGGCTCCTGATCCCGGGCACGGCCTCGCCGCACAACTACACCCTCAAGCCCTCGGACGCCCGGGCGCTCGCCCAGGCCCAGCTCATCGTCTGGGTGGGGGAGGAGATCGAGCCCTTCATGGAGAAGCCCCTCGCGGCCCTGGCGAAGAAGGCGAGGGTGCTGGAGCTCTCCAAGGTCCCGGGGGTTGTCCTGCTTCCCGCGCGCGAGGGCGGGGTCTGGGAGGGCGACGTGCATGACGAGAAAGAAAAAGGCCACGGCCCTGACGAGAAGAAGGAGACTGCCGGCAAAAAGAAGGAAGACCACCACGAGAAGGACATGCACGTCTGGCTGAGCCCGGCCAACGCCAAGGCGATCGCGCGCGCCCTGGCCCGGGTCCTCGGAGAGATCGACCCCGCCAACGCCCCCGCCTACCGCGCCAACCTGGAGAAGTTCCTGGCCCGGGTCGACGCCCTGGACGCCGAGCTGCGGGAGCAATTGAAGCCCGTCGCGGGGAAACCCTACATCGTCTTCCACGACGCCTACCAGTACTTCGAGCGGCACTACGGCCTCTCCCCGGCGGGCTCCATCTCGGTCACCTCCGCCCAAGCCCCCGGGGCGAAGCGGCTCTACGAGATCCGGAAGAAGATCATCGACTCGAAGGTGGCCTGCGTCTTCCGCGAGCCCCAGTTCGACTCCAAGCTCGTGACCACAGCGGTGGAGGGCACACCGGCCAAGGTGGGCGTCCTGGACCCGGACGGGGGGGCCACCATCCCCCCGGGCCCCGAGGCCTACTTCCGGCTCATGCGGAACCTGGCCGGCTCCCTCCGAGCCTGCCTCGCGCCGGGCAGCTAGGGGAAAAGGCAGTTTGGACCGGACGGGGGAAATCCATATAATCGCCGGGATTGAGCCGCTTCCGCGCCGCCGCGGGGTTTGGGGCCGTTCATGGCGCTTCTCCGGCGATCCTTCCTTCTCCTCCTTGTGCCCGCTCTGCTGGCGGGGGCTCCCTCACTCGCGCTGGCCCACCCCCACGTCTGGATCACGAACCTGACCACCCTCCTCTTCCGGGGGGACAAGCTGGCCGGGGTGCGGCTGGAGTGGACCTTCGACGAGCTCTTCAGCGACACCCTCCTCCGCGAGTTCGACGAGAACAAGAACCGCAAGCTGGACCCGGAGGAGATCAAGCTGATCCAGACGGAGACCTTCCCTTACCTCAAGAAGTTCCAGTTCTTCACCCACATCCTCCTGGACGGGAAGAAGGTGCCTGTGAACGAGGTGCACGACTTCTCGGCCGCCGTCATCGACAAGGCGACCGTGCGCTACCGCCTGACGGTGCGCCTGCTCACGCCCGTGGACCCCCGGCGCACCCCCGTGACGGTCAACGTCTTCGACGACAGCTACTACGTGGACTTCGTCCACGAGAAGAAGGACCCGGTCCGCATCGAGGGCGCCCGGGCGGGCGCCTGCACCTACCGGATGGGGAAGAGCATCCTCTCGGTGATCTCGGGCTGGAACATGCTCGTCCCCACCCCGATCCACCTCGAATGCGCCGGGCGGTGACCTCCCTCCGGCGGTGCGGGGCGATCGCCCTCCTCGCCCTCCTTCCGGCTCTCTTCCCCGGGGGGGCGCTCCCCGGGGCGGCGGGCGCGGCGAGCCCCTTCGGCCGGCAGTCCGGCCCCCCGCCGGCCGCAAGCCCGGCGCCCGAGAGCCGGGCGATGGCCCCCTCCGGCTTCTTCGCGCCGGTGACCTACTTCATGCTGGGCCTCCAGCGGGAGATCATCCGCCACATCTCCCGCCAGCTGCGGGCCATCCGCGACGGGGAGCCGGGCCCGGCCCTCCTCTTCGCCGCGGCCATCGGCCTCCTCTACGGCGCGCTCCACACCCTGGGGCCCGGCCACGGGAAGTTCGTCGTGCTCACCTACTTCCTCTCGCGGGACGCCAAGCCGTGGCGGGGCTTCCTGATGGGCGGGCAGATCGCCCTCTTCCACGTGATCTCGGCCATCGCCCTGCTCTGGCTCGTGGACATGTTCGCCCGCCGGATTTTCGGGATGCCCGCCGGGGAGATCCGCGCCGTCCAGCAGGCGAGCTACGCCTCCATCGCCTTGATCGGCCTCTACATGCTGGGCCGCTCCCTCCGCTCCCTGACGCGGGGGGAGGACCGCCTCGGCCACGGCCATGATCACGCCGGCGGCCATCACCACTCCCACGAGGGGCTCGGGCAGGAGGGCCTCCTCTCCTTCTTCGTGGGCCTCGTCCCCTGCACGGGGGCGATCCTGGTGATGCTCTACGCCCTGGCGAACAACATCGTCCTGGCCGGGGTCCTGGTGGTCGCC
>JACPCT010000203.1 GCA_016184445.1 Candidatus Tectimicrobiota bacterium
GGTGTCCCCCAGGTTCAACCTCCCCCTTCCCCGAAACTGCCAGTGGCGTTGAAATCAACATGAAGCTCGTCTTCTCCTTCGCCGACTTCTAATGCTTCCGCTTGGGTTTTCAAGAATTTCACAACATCTTTCCTGAGGCCCTTGCCCGGGGACCTCTCACCCGGCAAGCCGTTCCGGCATTGCCAGGACTGCCCAGAGATGGTGGTGGTCCCCGCCGGGAGCTTCCTCATGGGCTCCCCCCCCAGCGAAAGAGGGCACCGCCCCGAGGAAGGGCCGCTGCAGCGCGTGACGGTCGCCAAGGCCTTCGCGATGGGGCGCTACGAAGTGACCTTCGCCCAGTGGGACGCGTGCGTGGCCGAAGGCGGCTGCGCCCACGCGCCCCAGGACCGCGGCTGGGGCCGGGGGAACATGCCCGTCATCTACGTCACCTGGCGCGACGCGCGGGACTACGCCAAATGGCTGGGCCAGCTCACCGGCCACCCCTACCGCCTTCCCTCGGAGGCGGAATGGGAGTACGCGGCCCGGGCCGGCTCGGCGGCCCCCTACTGGTGGGGGGGGGAAGTAGGCGTCGACCGCGCCAACTGCGATCGGTGCGGCAGGTCGTCCTCCCGGCAGCCCACGCCCGTGGGGTCCTTCACAGCGAACCCCTTCGGCCTCTTCGACGTGCACGGCAACGTCTGGGAGTGGGCGGCGGATTGCTGGAACGGCTCCCTCGCCGGGGCGCCCGCTGATGGCTCCGCCTGGACCACCGGCCAGTGCGAACTCCGTGTCCTGCGGGGAGGAGCCTGGGGGCTCGAACCGGCGAACACCCGATCCGCGCGCCGCTTCGCGGGCAAGGCTGACGCGCGCAGCGGGAAGCAGGGCTTCCGGGTCGCCATGACCCTGCCCTGAAGGCCCGGCCCCGGCGGGGCCGGGAGGCGCTTTCCACGTGGCGGACGGGCCGCATCCCCCTTTCCCTCGGCTTGACCCCCTCCCCTCCGCTGAGGGAACATGACACCGCACCGGCCCGGCCATCCCTTCGGAGAGCGACCCATGCATCTTCCCTTTGATGGCGCCAAGCTGGACCGCCTGATGGAGGAGGCGGGGGCGGACCTCGTGCTGGCCTTCACCCGCCACAACATCCGCTACCTCTGCGGCGGCTACTTCTACCACTTCCACGAGCGCTTCCAGGCCATCGCCGAGGCCCAGTACACGCCCCTGCTCGGGGTGCCGCGCGCCCAGCCCGAGCGGGCCTTCCTCGTCGGGGGGAGCGGGGAGCGCGGCCAGGCCAAGGACCAGAAGCTCTGGGTCCCCGAGATCATCCCCTCGGAGCGCCATCCCGCCGCCGCCGCCCGGGACGCCGCCCGGGCCATCCGCAAGCGGGGCCTGGAGCGGGGCACCATCGCCCTGGAGCTGGACTTCCTGCCCGCGAGCGCGATGGACGTCCTCCGGCGGGAGCTCCCCGGGGCCCGCTTCGTCGAGGCGCTCCACTTCCTGGAGGAGCTGCGGGCCATCAAGCGGCCCGGCGAGCTGGACATCCTGCGGCGCATCACCCAGACGGACGCCGAGGCCATCCAGGCCGCCTTCCGGAGCGCCAAGCCCGGCGCCACGACCCGCCAGATCGCGGCCCGGATCGAGCAGGAGATGACCGGCCAGGGCGTGCACTTCCTGTGGGTCTTCACGGCGGCGGGGCCCGCCATGCTCCGCGCCCCCTCGGAGAAGGTGTGGGCGGAGGGCGAGGTGCTCCACCTCGACGCGGGAGGGGAGCAGGCGGGCTACCTCACCGACGTCTGCCGCATGGGCTGCCGGGGGGAGCCCTCCCCCCTCGCCCGGGAGCTCTTCGACGCCTGCCTCGCCACCCAGGACAAGGTGCGCGCCGCCATCCGGCCCGGGGCCCTCTGCGGGGCGATCCACGACCTCGGCTGCGAGACCCTCAAGGACGCGGGGCACGGCGGGCACGGCCAGTTCCTCATCCACGGGATGGGCCTTGTCTCCCACGAGCAGCCCCGCTTCGGGCCGGGCGCCCGCCGCCCCCTGGAGGCCGGCATGGTCATCTCGATCGAGACCGACATCCGCCATCCCGAAGTGGGCTACGTGAAGATCGAGGACACGGTGGCCGTCACCCCCTCGGGCTGCGAGGGCCTGGGCGACCTGGGGCGCGGCCAGTGGGCCGTGGCGGCGGCCTGAACCCTCCGCCCCGCCGCCAGGGAGCTTAGGGCATCCCATGGAAGACGCACTTTCCACCCGCAGGCGCCCCTCCAAGAAGCCGCGGTACCGCCTCCTCACCCGCAGCGACCTCGACGGGCTGGCGAGCGCGGTGCTCCTGAAGGAGCGCGACCTGATCAGCGAGATCGCCTTCGTCCGCCCCCAGGACATGCAGGAGGGCAAGGTCCGCGTCACGAGGCACGACATCACGGTCAACCTGCCCTACGTGAGGGGCGTGCACCTCGCGGTGGACCACCACAGCAGCGAGACCCGGCGGGTGCGGCCGCGCTCCAACTACATCAACGACCCCACGGCCCCCTCCGCCTCCCGGGTCCTCTACAAGCAGCTGGGGGGCCCCCGGGGCTTCCCCGCCTACACCAAGGCCATGATGGCCGCCGTGGACAAGGCCGACGCCGGCCGCTTCACCCTGAAGGACGTCCTCTACCCCAAGGGCTGGACCCTGCTGCACTTCCTGCTGGACCCGCGGACGGGCCTGGAGCGCTTCCGCAACTTCCGGCTCTCCATCGAGGAGACGATCATCGGGCTCTCGGATCTCTGCCGCACCCAGCCCATCCACCAGGTGATGAGGGACCTCGACATCACCGAGCGCTCGAACCGCTACTTCGTCCTGGAGGAGAAGTTCCGGGAGCAGCTGCGCATGTGCTCCACCGTGAGCGACCGCATCGTGACCCTGGACCTGCGGCGGGAGAACCCGATCTGGCCGGGCAACCGCTTCATGGTCTACGCCATCTTCCCCGAGTGCCGGGCCTCGATCGTGCTGCTGCCGGGCCACCGGCGGCGCAGCACCGAGATCGCGGTGGGGAAATCCATCTTCAACCGCGGCGTGCGGTGCAACGTCGGCCAGCTCCTGCTCGGCTACGGCGGAGGGGGGCACGCCGCCGCGGGGACCTGCCACGTGCCGGACAGCCGCGCCGGCCGGGTGGCGAAGCGGCTCGCCGAGGCCATCACCGGGGCCGGCTGAGGACCGCCGCTCCGGATTCCCGGGCGGGGCGCCGCGCCGGGCGGCCGCCGCCGCCGGGAACCAGGGCGCCCCCGCCCGCCCCCGCCGGCCAGAGAGGAACGCACTTTCCGAGGGAGGATACCCGTCATGCGTCCCCTGCACATGAACCGCCCCTGGCTGCCCGCCGCCGCCCTGGCCGCCGCCCTGGCCCTCTTCGCCGCGCCCGCCCGGGCCGCGCAGATGGAACCGAAGCTCGTCATCGTCACCTCCTTCCCCAAGGACCTCTACAACGTCTACGCCAAGGCCTTCGAGAAGAAGTACCCCGGCACCAAGGTCGAGGTGCTGAACAAGGGCACCTCGGCGGGCATCGCCTACGTCCGCGAGACGGCCTCCAGCCCGGCCGACATCTTCTGGGCCTCGGCCCCGGACGCCTTCGAGGTGCTGAAGGGCGTGGGGCTCCTCCAGAAGTACCAGGAGAAGGCCAAGGGCATCCCGGCCAAGATCGGGGCCTATCCCATCCATGACCCGGAGGGCTTCTACAAGGGCTTCGCCGCCTCGGGCTACGGCATCATGTGGAACACCCGCTACCCCAAGGCCAAGAACCTGCCCGATCCCCGCGAATGGGACGACCT
>JACPCT010000204.1 GCA_016184445.1 Candidatus Tectimicrobiota bacterium
GTGGGCGGCGCCTACCCCGGCGTCCTGGACCAGGACACCATCGGCTCCCCCGCCAAGTTCAGCATGGTCCTCGCCGAGAACGAGCGGGAGAGCCCCTGGGAGCCCTACCACGTGGAGAAGGGGTTCCGGGCGGAGGAGAGCACCGTCGCCTGCTTCTACGGCCACTCCCTCATCGAGATCGCCGACCTCGAGAGCGAGACCGCCGAGGCCCTGATCAACACCATCTCCCTCCGGGTCGTGGGCATCGGCCAGACCATCTTCATCCCGTACTACCCGGTCGTCCTGCTCTCCCCGGCCCACGCGGAGATCTTCCGCCGGGACGGCTGGACGAAGAACGACATCCGCCAGTACCTCCACCTCCACTGCGCCATCTCCGCCGAGAAGTACCGGCGCTCCCGGTCCCTGGCCATGGGCCCGGCGCGCAAGTGGATCGAGGCGGCCGACTCGAACGCGATGATCCGCCTCTTCGAGCGGCCCGAGCGGATCGACGTCGTGGTCGCGGGCGGGACCTCGGGGAAGAGCGCGGCCTACCTGGGGCTCTTCCCCAAGCCGTACCCGGTCCGGAGCTAGGGCGGGAAGGCGCGCGGCCATCCGAAGGACGAGGGAGAGGTGATGGAAAACGATTACGCGTTCGAGATAGCCGCCTCCAACATCCGCTTCGGCCCGGGCACGACGCGGGAGATCGGCATGGACCTGGCCGAGATGGGCATCAAGCGGGTGATGGTCCTGACCGACGCGGCCCTGTGCCGACTGCCGCCCGTGGCCGTGGCGCTGGAGTCGCTCGCATCCCGGAAGATCGAGTACGCCCTGTTCGACCGGGTCCGGGTGGAGCCCACGGACGCCTCCTTCCAGGAGGCCATCGCGTTCGCGAAGGCGGGCGCCTTCGACGGCTTCGTCGCGGTGGGCGGGGGCTCGACCATGGACACCGCCAAGGCGGCCAACCTCTACTCCACCTACCCGCCCGGGGACTTCCTGGACTACGTGAACCCGCCCATCGGCAAGGGCCGGCCCGTCCCGGGCCCGCTCAAGCCCCTCTTCGCCGTCCCCACCACGGCGGGCACGGGGAGCGAGACGACCGGCGTCGCCATCTTCGACCTCGAGAGGATGCACGCCAAGACCGGCATCGCCCACCGGCGCCTGAAGCCCACGCTGGGGATCATCGACCCGGAGAACACGCGCACCCTGCCGCCCCAGGCCGCCGCCTCCACCGGGCTGGACGTGCTCACCCACGCCATCGAGTCCTACACGGCGGCGCCGTTCAACACCCGGCCCAGGCCCGAGTCGCCGATCATGCGGCCGGCCTACCAGGGCTCGAACCCCGTCTCCGACCTCTGGTCGCTGCAGGCCATGCGCATGATCGCCAAGCACCTCATCCGCGCCGTGGAGAACCCCGGCGACGACGAGGCGCGGGGCCAGATGCTCCTCGCGGCGGCCTACGCGGGGGTGGGCTTCGGGAACGCGGGCGTCACCCTGCCCCACGGCATGTCCTACCCGGTCTCGGGGATGGTGCGGAACTACCGGGCGGCGGGCTACCCGGCCGGCCACCCGCTCGTCCCGCACGGGATCGCGGTGGTCCTGAACGCGCCGGCGGCCTTCCGCTTCACCGCGCCCGCCTGCCCCGGGCGCCACCTCCAGGCGGCCGAGGCCCTCGGCGCGGACGTCTCCCGGGCGAAGCCGGAGGACGCGGGCCGCATCCTCTCGGACCTCGTCATCGGCTACATGAGGCGGCTGGGGATCCCGAACGGCCTGGGCGCGATCGGCTACACGCGGGAGGACATCCCGAAGCTGGTGGAGGGGACGCTGCCCCAGCACCGCGTGATCAAGCTCTCCCCCCGCCCGGTGGGGGCGGAGGATCTGGCGCGGGTTTTCGAGGACGCCATGAAGTACTGGTAGGAGCCCGCACCCTCACGGATGGATCGGCGCGTCCGCCGAAGGCGTCCGGGCGCCGGAAACCCTCTCGCGGGGTTCCCAGGAAGGCGATCTCGTCCACGGCGGACATGGGCATATGCGGAACCCGCCATCGTCTTCCGCGACGCCTGCCCGCCCCCTCTCCCTGATTCATTTTTCCGCCCCTTCCCCGTCCCTCTCCCGAACCGGAGGCGCCGGGCCGCCCGCCTAATCCCCGGCCCCGGCGATGGTCCGCTCAAGGGCCCGGACGGACAGATGGCCGATCCGGGCGGTGGCGGCCATCGAGAGGAAGATGGACGAGCCGAACAGGTATATTCCGATCCGCGGCTCGGCGTTCATCCAGGATCCCATCTTGACCGCGACGACGATGACCGCCACGACGAAGACATCCAGCATGGACCACTTCCCCAGGAAAGCGAGCCCGCGGAGCAGGAACCGCCGCCTTTCGTGGGTCCATCTGCCATACCAGATGCCGAAGAGGGCGGCGGATTTGCCTATGGGGAACACCACGGAAAACGCCGCGATGACCGCCGCGAGCGCCAGATGGCCCTCTTCATACAGGCTCCCGATTCCGGACAAGACGGAAAAAGTGCTTTTCCCCATGATCAGCTGTTCCACGGTGAGGACGGGCATGAACACCCCGAAGCCCAGGAGAAGCGCCGAGAAGGCCACGCAGAGGGGGGCACCGTATTGGCGGGGAAACGCCTCACGCATCGAATACTTGCCCGGGGCCATCGCGGTCCCGCCGGCGGAACGCCTGCTTGCCCCATTCACATTCGCACCCGAAATCCATTCCCGGACGAAGAACCAGCGCGGCGACGTTCGCATGGATACCTCGCGAAAAGGCCCGGTCTCAGCGGCGCCCGGGTCAGAAGTAAAGCCGGGCCCGCTTCACCAGCCTCTGGTATTCGCTTATGACCTTCTCCACGTAACGGCGGGTTTCCCGGTAGGGAGGCACTCCCTTATGGCGCTTCACGGCGTCAGGCCCGGCGTTATAGGCGGCCAGGGCCAGCTTGAGGTTCCCCGGATAGCGTTCCAGGAGCGCCTTCAGATACTTCGTTCCTCCCTCCAAATTGTTCTCGACATCCATCGGGTTCTCGATGCCCATGTGCCTGGCTGTTTGTTCAGTGATCTGCATCAAACCCATCGCGCCCTTCGGGGAAACGGCGCGGGGGTCGAACTCGCTCTCCGCGCGCACCACGGCCTCGACCAGGAGAGGGTCGACCCCGTGCATCGAGGCGATCCGGCGGATCCGCAGCTGGATCTCCACTTCGCCCATGATCGGGTGTTCCAGCTGCACGGGCCCCTCATCCTCCTCCGTTTCCGCCGGAGATCCTTCACCTCCACCCGGCCCGGCCGGAGCGGCCGCGGAACTCTGCCCGGCCGGATCGGTTGCGGAAAATGAACCCCCGAGGGGAAAGATCAGATCGGAACTCCCCGGCAGGCGCGGCGCCGGGCCGGACAAAAGAAAGTTGACGCCTCCGCCGGCGCCGGGCCGCGGGGGATCCTCCTGCCCCGGCGCCTCATTCC
The DNA here is from genome assembly GCA_016184445.1 of Candidatus Tectimicrobiota bacterium. Lineage (GTDB taxonomy): Bacteria > UBA8248 > UBA8248 > UBA8248 > UBA8248 > 2-12-FULL-69-37. Next base: position 3,439 of record JACPCT010000204.1, read on the forward strand.
CAGGAGCCGCATCCGCCGAAAGCCCGGCCGCCGCGGGGACCCGCGGGAAAGTCATCCCGCCCACATTGGCGAGCGATGGCCCGAAGGCAAGCAAAGACAGCCCCAAGGCCATCCCGGCGGTGCCGCCGCTACATATGCTTTTCCAGCACAGGAAGGTCTTCATCTTGCGGTGCTCCCCCGCTTGCTTGAATCTTCTCCCGGGTTTTCAAGAAGAAAGGCATCATGGGGCCTCCGAGCGTGATCGCTTCCTCCGCGTGGAGGAGCGCCTCCCTCCTCCGTCCGGTTTCCGCGAGCACCTGGGCGAGGTTGTTGTAGGCGGGCGCGGCCT
>JACPCT010000205.1 GCA_016184445.1 Candidatus Tectimicrobiota bacterium
TCTGCCGCTCTCGCGGGGAGGATCGTTCTCTCCGTGGGGCACCCCCCGCAGGGCCGGTTGCAATGAAGCAGAGGCAAACAGCCAGGAGACAGAAGCTGGGGCAAAGTCGGGGGGGGCATGGGGGAACTCCCTGGATGGGTTCCCATGGCATCGGACCGGGTCCGGAAGGATGATATTCTTCCCTCAAAACGGGCACAATGGATTTTGTCTCAATGGGCGGTGAGGGAAGCCGGGTGCGGGAATTCCCGCCCTTTCCAAACGCGGGGGGGAAGGGTAGTATGTCGGCTGGGCGCGCGGCGCGGCCGGCCGGCCGGGTCTCGTGCGGCGGGAGCCTGTGAACTCCGTCAGGTCCGGAAGGAAGCAGCGGTAAGCAGATTCTCCCGGGTGCCACGAGGTCGCCTGGCCGGTCGCCCGCGCCGCGCGCCTCGCTCCGTCCCCGGACGGGCCCTGGTCCTTCCGGGGCGGACCCTCTCGCGGGGCCGGTTCCCCCTACCAGAGGGTGCTCGTCCATGGCCTTCATCGGCAGCGCCCGGAAATGGCGGCCCCAGCGCTTCGAGGAGCTGATCGGGCAGGACCACATCCGCCGCACCCTCTCGAACGGGCTCGCGGCGGGGCGGGTGGCCGCGGCCTACCTGTTCAGCGGCACGCGGGGGGTGGGCAAGACCACCACCGCCCGCATCCTCGCCAAGGCCCTCAACTGCGAGTCCTCCGACAAGCCCGTTCCCGAGCCCTGCGGCGCCTGCGCCTCCTGCGGGGAGATCGCCCGGGGGGCCCACCCCGACATCCTGGAGATCGACGGGGCCACCTACACCGGCGTCGACAACGTGCGCGAGCTCCAGGAGAAGCTGCAGTTCCGGCCCCTGCGCGGGCGCTACAAGGTCATCATCATCGACGAGGTCCACCAGATCTCCCGGGCGGCCTTCAACGCCCTCCTCAAGACCCTCGAGGAGCCGCCCCCCCACGTGGTCTTCATCTTCGCCACGACCGAGCTCCAGAAGGTGCCCGAGACCATCCTCAGCCGGTGCCAGGCCTTCGAGTTCCGGCGCATCGCTCCCGGCCAGGTGGCGGCCCAGCTCGCGCGCATCGTGAAGGAGCAGAAATTCAAGGCGGAGGAGGAGGCGTTGCGCCTCATCGCCCGGATGGGCGAGGGGAGCATGCGGGACGCGCAGTCCATCCTCGACCAGGTGCTGGCCTACTCCGGCGAGGGGGGGCTCACCGCGAAGGCGGCCGAGGAGGTGCTGGGGGTCCCCTCCTCCGAGGTCTACCGCGCCATCGCCTCGGCCGTCGCCGCGCGCGACGCGCGCTCGGCCCTCGGCGGGCTGGCCCAGGTCTTCGAGGCGGGCCACGACCTCAAGTTCTTCTGCGCGAACCTCTTGGAGTTCCTGCGCGACTGCATGGTGCTCCAGGCGGCGGGCGAGGGGGAGGATCTCTTCGACGCCGGGCCCGAGGAGATGGAGGACCGGCGGGCCATCGCCCAGAAGCTCTCCTTCGCCGAGGCCCATCAGGCCTACGCCATCCTCCAGCGGGCGGGGGTGGAGCTCCGGAACTCCGATCATCCCCGCATGACCCTCGAGCTGGCCCTGCTGCGGATGTGCCAGATCGAGCCCCTGGCCGACCTGGGGCGGCTGGTGGAGCGGCTGGAGGCGCTGGCCCCCGCTCCCACTAGGCCTTCTCCCCCGGCGCCCGCGGAGCGGGGAGGGGAGGGCCGCCCCCCCGCCGCGCCCGCCCCCCGGGTGGAGGCGCCCCCGTCCGCCGCCGGGCCCTTGCGCGCCCCGCGCGAGCGCGCCTCTGCGGTCGCCTCACCGGACTGGGATCCGGTCGAGGCGCGCCGGATATGGGAGGAAGCGGTCGCTTCCCTCCGGCCCGCCCGGCAGGTTCTCTTCCGGGGGGCCGAGCTGGAGTTCGAGGGCCCGGGGCGGCTCCGCCTGCGGGTCCCGCCCGCCAACGGCCACGCCCAGACGATGGACCTGATCCGGGAGACGCTCCCCCTCATCGAGTCCCACTTCGCCCAGCATTCCCCTTGGCCCGTGCGGGTCTCGCTCGAGGCCCCCGCCCCGCCGGCCGCGGCTGGGTCGGCGCCCGGCGGGGATGAGGCGCGGCGGAAGGAGGAGCAGTCGGCGATTCAGGAGGTAGTGGACCTTTTCAACGGCCAGATCGTGGACATCCGGCCCCTCCGGGGCCGCCGGGCGGGGGCCCCCCGCGCGGCGGAGGATCCGGGCGACGCTCAGGGAGAGGACTAATGTTCAAAGGCGGCATCGCGAACCTGATGAAGCAGGCCCGGCAGCTTCAGGACCGGATGCAGAAGATCCAGGAGGAAATGGCCGCCAAGCGCGTCGAGGCCTCGGCGGGGGGAGGGATGGTCACCGTCGCGGCGAACGGCCAGGGGGAGATCCTCTCGGTCAAGATCGAGCGCCAGGTGGTGGACCCGGACGACGTCGAGATGCTGGAGGACCTCGTGCGCGCGGCCTGCAACGAGGCGTCCAAGAAGGGCCGGGAGATGATGGCCGAGGAGATGAAGAAGGTCACCGGCGGGATCGCCATCCCCGGGATGATGTAGGGGCCAGGCCCGCATGGCTCGGCGAGCGGCTTCGGGGCTGCAGTGCGGGCGCTGCGGGCGGCCGGTGCCGGCCGGCGACCCGGTGTGTCCCTCCTGCGGCGCCCATCTGGAGACGGCCCTGTGCGGCCGCTGTGGCTTCCGCGGGCCGCGGGAGGTGTTCCTCCATCACCGCTGCCCGCGCTGCGGCCACCGCGCGGACCTGGGCCGGGGCGGGCTCGCCGTGGCGGCGGCCCTGGCCGCCGGGCTTCTTCTCCTGGCCCTGGCCTTTTCTTTGTGGAAATGAAGCGGCGGCGGGGGGCGCCCCGCCGCGGAGGACCGCCGTGCCGCTGAGCCGGTTTCCCGCCATCGGGGAGTGCATCGAGGCCTTCCGCCGCCTGCCCGGCATCGGCCCCAAGAGCGCCCAGCGGATCGTCTTCCACCTCCTCACCAAGGACCCCGAGGCGGCGCGCCGCATCGCCTCGGCCTGCGGCGCGCTCCACGAGCGGGTGCGGCTGTGCCCCACCTGCGCCATGCTGGTCGAGGGGGAGGCGGGAGGGCCCGACTGCCGCGTGTGCGGGGACCGCGACCCCGCCGTCCTCTGCGTGGTGGAGGAGCCGGCGGACGTGTTCGCCGTCGAGCGGGCGGGCGGGTTCCGGGGGCGGTTCCACGTCCTCATGGGGGTGATCTCCCCCTTGGAGGGCGTCGAGCCGGAGGACCTCACCATCGGGCAGCTCGCCGGACGGGTGAAGGCCGAGGGGGTCAAGGAGGTGATCCTGGCGCTCAACCCGAACATGGCGGGGGAGGGGACCTCCCTTTATCTCGCGCGCATCCTCAAGCCTCTCGGGGTGCGGGTGACCCAGCTCGCCCACGGCCTGCCGATGGGCAGCCATCTGGAGTACGCCGACGAGATGACGCTCTCACGCTCGCTGGAGGGGAGAAGGGAAATCTGAGGACAGAGGCGTCCCGAATCGGCCCGGCTTCCGGCCCCTGACCCGCCGCCCGTCCCTCCGGGGGCGGTTTTTTTTCTCTCTTTTCCGGCCGAACCTTTCCTCCCGCCTTCGTGTTACCTGGGAGAGTCCAGAGAATGGCCGCGCCTCGGGGGCGCGGCATTTGATGTCCCATCGGCTCGCCGGGGGTGTGCCCCCCGGACAGCCCAGAAGCGCAAGGAGGTTTTCCGATGGTTCAGCGCCTTCTCAAGATCGCCGCACTGATGGCTCTCGTCGTGGGCTT
>JACPCT010000206.1 GCA_016184445.1 Candidatus Tectimicrobiota bacterium
TCCATGGAACGCCCCTACATCCACGCGCATCGGATGAAACGTAGGGACAGGCCCCCCCGCCCCGCGCGGCACGCCGCGCGGGGGCCCCAATTCGACGCCTGCCCCAATCAAAAAGGGCGGCCACGGGGGGCCCACCCCTGCGGGATCGCATCGGGTTTTATCCGCCGCCCCGCCCCCTACCCCCTCCCGTCCGGGGGGCCGATCTTGCGGTAGATGGTGCGGGTGGCGATGCCGAGCTGGCGGGCGGCCTCGCTCTTGTCGCCCCCGGCGCGGCGCAGGGTCTCGAGGATGACGCGCCGCTCGATCTCGGCCAGGGGGGTCCCCACCGGGATGGTGAGGACGGGGGCCTCGGGCGGGAGGGGGGCCTCCCCGGCGGGCTTCTGGGGGCGGGCGAAGTGGGAGGGGAGGTCCTCGGGGGTGAGGATCTCGCCGCGGCTCAGCACCACGGCGCGCTCGACGGTGTTCTCGAGCTCGCGCACGTTGCCGGGCCAGTCGTGGTTCGAGAGGATCGCCACCGCCTCGCGCGAGAAGCCCGTGACGGGCCGGCTGTTCTTGGCGGCGAAGCGCTGGAGGAAGTGCTCGGCGAGGAGGGGCACGTCGCCGCGCCGCTCGCGGAGCGCGGGCAGCTGGACGCGGATGACGTTCAGGCGGTAGTAGAGGTCCTCGCGGAAGGCGCGCTCGGCCACGGCGCGCTCGAGGTCGCGGTTCGTGGAGGCGACGATGCGCACGTCCGCCTTGAGGGTCTCGGTGCCCCCCACGCGCTCGAACTCCCCCTCCTGGAGCACGCGCAGGATCTTGGGCTGGAGGACGAGGGGCATGTCGCCGATCTCGTCGAGGAAGAGGGTGCCCCCGTGCGCGAGGCGGAAGCGGCCCTCCTTGCGCTGGGCCGCGCCCGTGAAGGCGCCGCGCTCGTAGCCGAAGAGCTCGCTCTCGAGGAGGGTCTCGGGCAGGGCCGCGCAGTTGAGCTTGATGTAGGGGCCGCTCCTGCGCTCGCTCAGGGAGTGGATGGCGCTGGCCACCAGCTCCTTGCCCGTGCCGCTCTCGCCCAGGATGAGGACGGTGGCCGAGGTGGGGGCGACCTGGCGGACCAGCTCCTTCACGGCGCGGACAGAGGGGTGGTTGCCGATGAAGCCCGACTCGTCCCGGAGGCTCTGGAGCTGGGCGCGGAGGTCCTCGTTCTCGCGCATGAGCTCCTGCACCTCCACCGCCTTCTCGATGGCCTTGCGCACCACCACCCGCTCGAGGGGCTTGGTGAGGAAGTCGTAGGCCCCCTCGCGCATGGCCTCGACGGCGGACTCCACCGTGCCCACCCCCGAGATGAGGATGACCTCGGTGCGCGGGTTGCGGCGCTTCACCTCCTTGAGGAGGCGGATGCCGTCCATGCCGGGCATGCGGAGGTCGGTGATCACCACGCTGGCCGGGTCGCGCTCGATCGCCTCGAGGGCCGTCTCGGCGTCGTGGGCGAGCGAGACGCGGAAGCCCTCCTTGGCGATCATCTTCTCGAGCGCCTCGCGGCTCCCCCGCTTGTCGTCCACCACCATGACGTGGATCTCGCTGTTCGGCCTCATGCCTCCACCCGCGCCTCCATGGGAGCGGCGGCGGGGAGCTCGATGCTGAAGGTGGCGCCCTGGCCCGGCTGGCTGGCGAAGCGGATGACGCCCTTGTGCTCGGCCACGATCTGCTGGGTGAGGACGAGGCCCAGCCCCGTCCCGTTCGCCTTGGTGGTGAAGAAGGGGGTGAAGAGGGCGGGCTGGTCCTCGGGGGCGATGCCGCAGCCGGTGTCGCTCAGCTCGATGGCGGCGCCGCCCCCGGCGGGCCGGGTGCGCAAGGTGAGGCTCCCCCCGCGGGGCATGGCGTCGAAGGCGTTGCGGACGAGGTTCTGGAGCGCCACGCTCATCTGGGCCTCGTCGAGGGCCACCTCGGGCAGGTCCGGGGAGAGCTCGCGCCGGACCTCGATGCCCAGGGTGGCGGCCTCCTCGGCGTAGAAGTCGAGCATCTCGCCCAGGAGCTCGTTCAGGTCGCCGGGGCGGCGGTCGGAGCGGGGCATGCGCACGAACTTGAGGTAGTCGTCGGTCACCTGGCGGAGGATGCCCACCTCGGCCTTGATCGAGCGCAGCAGCGACCACGCCTCGGCCGTGTCCGCCTCGCCGAAGCGGCCCAGCTCGTCCTCCAGGAGCTCGGCGTTCAGGTTGATGGCCGAGAGGGGGTTGCGGATGGAGTGGGCCACTTGGGCGCTCATCTTGCCCACGATGCTCAGGCGGTCGCGCTGCTGCACCTCGCGCTGGAGGGCCCGGCGCTCGGTCACGTCCTTGAGGTAGAGGATGACCTGGCCCGCCTCGCCCTCGGCCCGGAAGATGGGGTAGGTGTAGATCTCGATGTCCATGCGCTTGCCGTCGGGCAGGGCGGAGGTCCGCTCGGCGAAGCCCCGGCGCCCGTCCTCGAAGGCCGCGGCCGCGGGGGCGCGGTCGGCGAGGGCCGGGGGCACGGGCGAGTCCTCCCCGCCCCAGGGCCGGTCGAGGAGGTCGGCGATCCGCTTGCCGAGCAGGCGGGCCATCGCGCGGTTGACCATCTGGATGCGGAAGTCCCTCCCCACGATGCAGATGCCGTCCGTGATGCCATCGAAGAGCGCCTGGAGGCGGCGCTTGCTCTCGAACACCTGCTCGGACCAGAGCAGTTTCTCCTCGGCGCGGATGCGCCGCCGGTCGCGGTCGAGCACGAGGAGCGCGGCCGAGATGACCACGATGAAGCCGAAGCCCGTCAGCAGGAACCCCTTGCGGAAGGCGCGGCGCACCGTCTCGACCACCTCGGAGGAGGGCGCGGTCACCGCCAGCGTCCACGCCTCCTCGCCCACGAGGAAGGGGCTGTAGGCCGTCAGGTAGCGGTGGCCCCACCCCTTCTCCCCGGGGCGGAAGTAGAAGTGCCAGCCGTAGCCCTGGGCCCCCAGCATTATCTGCCGGGCGATGCCGCCGAGGCGCCTGTCCCCGAGCGTTTGGGCGAGGTCCCCGATCCGCAGCCCCACCATCCCGGGCACGGCCGGGGAGAGGAGGACGCGCCCGTCGTTGTCCACCAGCCAGGCGCGGCCCTTCAGCCCCGACTGGACCGGCTGGACGAAGGAGCGGTCCAGGTCGTCCAGCGTCACCTTGGCGTAGAGCCAGTCGTCCTCCCCCACCCGCGCGCCGCCGAGGACGTAGGCGGGCTCCCCGCCCATCTCGCGCACCACCTGGAGGCAGGCGTCCTGCTCGGCCGGGCACTGCAGGAGGGACTCAGCGTACTCGTTCGTGGCCGGGACGCCCGGCCGGCCCGGCCCGCGGAGGTAGCCCACCTCGCTCACCTTGTGGCTCCCGCCGAGGCGCTCGTAGAGGCCCGTCATCGCGCTCATGCGCCCGGGGTGGTCGTGGCCCACCGTGCGCACGAAGCGGGCGCTGTAGCGCAGGTTCCCGGCCAGCTCGATCAGGAACAAGGCGATCCGCCCGCCCGCCTGCTCGGCGATGAGGAGCTGCTGGCGGTTGAACTGGTCCTCGATGTCGAGCCGGGCGTCCGAGTAGAGCTGGATCGAGAAGAGCACGAGGATGGCCAGCAGCAGGGCCGTCCCGCCGATCACCTGGAACCGGAGCCGCCGGCTGTCGAGGCGCATGTCGCGCAGGCGGGACAGGGGGGCTCCCTCCCGCGCGGGGGCGGGGGGAGGGCCCGGCTGCCCCCCGGCCTGGCTCCAGAGCTTCCAAACGCGCATGGCTGCGTCTCTCCAGGGGAGGGTGCCAACGCGAGCGCCCGTCCCTGGCCGAGGGCTCCGATGGAGAGCATCGATCTCACGTTCCGCAGCCAGGAAGTCCTCCGGGCCATCGTCAACCTCTTCGTCGAGACCGGCGAGCCCGTGGGGAGCCGCACCCTCTCCAAGCTCGCCCCCATCGCCTGCAGCCCGGCCACCATCCGCAACATCATGAGCGACCTGGCCGAGGCCGGCCTCCTCACCAAGCCCCACGTCTCGGCGGGCCGGATGCCCACCGACCTCGGCTACCGCGTCTACGTGGACGGCCTGATGGGCCGGCACGAGCCCACCGCCGAGGAGCGGCTCACCATCCAGGCGGGCTATACCCGGGAGATCCGCCAGGTCGAGCAGATCCTCGCCCACGCCTCGCGCGTGCTCTCCGAGCTGACGAACCAGGCGGGCCTGGTGCTCCTGCCGGGGGGCGGGCAGCTGGAGTTCCAGCACATCGAGTTCATCCGCATGGCCGGGCGGCAGATCCTCGTGGTCATCGTGGCCAAGAGCGGGCTCGTGCAGACCCGCATCGCCGCCATCGAGGAGGACCTCCTCCAGGAGGAGCTCGACCGCATCTCACGCTACCTGAACGAGGAGTTCAAGGACCTCTCGCTGCGGGAGGTCCGCCGGCGGGTGGTCGAGCGGATGCAGGAGGACCGCGACCGCTTCGACATGCTCTACCAGCGGGCGCTCGAGCTGAGCCGCCGCGCCTTCGTCGAGGGCGCCGAGGAGGCCGGCGAGACCCTCGTCGTCGAGGGGGCCTCGCGCGTCCTCTCCCAGCCGGACTTCTCCGGCGACGTGGAGAAGCTGCGGAGCCTCTACCAGGCCTTCGAGGAGAAGAACAAGCTCGTCCAGCTCCTCGACCGCTGCCTGAGCTCGGCCGAGGTCGCCGTCTTCATCGGGGCCGAGAACCGCATCGAGGGCATGGACGACTGCAGCCTCGTGGCCCGCTGCCTCTATGTGGGCGGCAAGCCCCTCGGCACCATCGGGGTCATCGGCCCCAAGCGCATGCACTACGACCGCATCATCCCCCTCGTGGAGTGGACGGCGGACTCCCTCGCCCAGTTCATCTCCCACGGGGAGGCCCGGTGAGGCCCGCCCCAGGCGTCCCGCCGCTTGGGGAGCCCTGCGCCCCTCCCGCCTAGCCCCGTGAAGATCGCCGACCCCTACGCCGTCCTGGGCGTCCGCCGCGACGCCAGCCCCGCCGAGCTGCGCGCGGCCTACCACCGCCTCGCCCTCGCCCACCACCCCGACCGCAACCCGGGCGACCCCCGGGCCGAGGAGCGCTTCAAGGAGATCGTGCTGGCCTACGAGGTGCTGCGCGACCCGCCGCGCCGCGCCGCCCACGACGCCGGCAAGCGCCCGGGGCCATCCGGCTTCGACGAGCAGTGGGAGGAGATCTTCGCCCAGATCTTCCGCCGCGCCCGCCCCGCCGCGGGGCGGCCGGAGGACGGCCCCCGCGACCTCCAGGCCCGGCTGGAGGTCACGCTGGAGGAAGCCGCCGGGGGCGTCGCGAAAGAGATCGCCTCCTCGCGCTGGGTGCGCTGCGGCACCTGCCGGGGCAAGGGCGAGGACCCCGCCGCCCAGCCCGCCGAGTGCCCCCTCTGCCGGGGGAGCGGGGAGCTCAGGTACAAGCGCGGCCTGGCCGGCTTCAGCATCCCCTGCTCGGCCTGCGAGGGCCGGGGCCGGGCCGTCCGCGAGCGCTGCCCCGCCTGCGGCGGCGAGGGGCGCCAGCGGCGCGAGGAGAGGCTGCGGGTCCAGGTCCCCGCCTGCGCCGGGGACGGCGCCCACCTCAAGCTCCGGGGCAAGGGGGACGAGGGCGCCGCGCGCGGGGAGGCGGGCGACCTGATCGTCACCGTCTCGGTCCGCCCCCACCCCCTCTTCAAGCGGGAGGGCCTCGACCTCCTCTTCGACCTCCCGGTCAGCTTCCCCCAGGCCGCCCTCGGGGACGAGGTCCTCGTCCCCACCCTCGATGGGGAGGTCAAGGTGCGCATCCCGGCCGGCACCCAGTCGGGCCGGGTCTTCCGGCTGCGCGGCAAGGGCCTCTGCCCCCCCGGGGCCATCCGGCCCGGCGACCAGCGCGTGCGCGTGGTGGTCGAGACCCCCACCCGCCTGAACGAGCGCCAGAAGAAATTGCTGGAGGAGTTCCAGCGCCTCTCCTCCCCTTCGACAAATCCCCGGATGCGGAAGTTCTGGGAGAAGGTGAAGGGGTTTCTGGGATGAGGGGGAACATGGGCGGGACAATCATCACGCGCGGAACAAACCAAGCCTCGTAACTGGCTGATTTGAGTCACAGGGGAACATTCGTATGCCCATAACTTTTCAGCCAGAAATAGGCACCATTCTCAGGACCGATTTCTCGCAGATGAAACTTTTTGAACCGGAAATGGTCAAAGCCCGGATGGTCGTTTTTTTCTTTAACACCGAGATTCTTCGGCCCCTTTTTTCGGGTCTCCAGGCGACGAGTCGCCTGGGTGGGGGCCTCGGAATGACATCCCATCCCCTCCGATCGGACCGCTCATGCAGGAGGAACCGGCGGCTCGACGGCTCGACTGAGCCCGCCGAAGCCCGGTCGCCCCTGCGGACGGGCGGCGCGCGGAGGCACCCACGGTTCGCCCCTACGTTTCCAGCCCCTCCATCACCGCCCGAGTGGCGTCGAAATGGTGCGTGTCCTCCGAGAGCCGGAAGAAGGGCGCGTTCCAGGCCCAGAGCGGCACCGTCCCCTCGTGGAGGGAGCCGTGGCTGCGCAGCGAGACCTCGCGCTCGGCCTCCTCCATCGCCCCGAAGACCGTCTCCGCGTCCGCCAGCGCCATGATGTCCCCCACCCGCCCGGGGAGGAGGCGGAAGCGGCGGGCCGCCTCGTCGCGCGGCAGGGCCTCCTCGACCCCCGGCGCCTCCCGCAGGATGGCGAGGGCCTCCTCGCGCGCGGCGCCCTCCTTGAGGTGGATGTAGGCCGAGCCCCCCTGGTTGCCGTGGTGGACGACGTAGCGGTCCTTGATGATGGGCACCGCCTCGGCCGGGACCCCCCGGGCGCGCAGGATGACGCCGGGGTCCAGCGCCCGGCGCTTGTCCCGCATCCCGTGGTCCGCCGTCACGAAGACCGCGCCATCGGGGTGGAGGGAGGACCAGGCGTCCACGAGCCGCCCGATCTCGGCGTCCAGCGCCTCGGTGTGGGCCTGGGCCTCGGGGGTCTCGGGACCGTACTTGTGCTGCATGTAGTCGGTCGTCGTCACGTAGAGGAGGTCCGGCCCGCGCTCCTCGACCACCGCCCGGGCCGCCCGCAGGAGCCAGAGGTTCACCTCGCCGGAATAGATATCCTCCTTCTTCCCCGCCCGCCCGAGGAGCCAGGCGGGAGGGGCCTCGGCGGCCACCCCCCGCGCGCGCAGGAGGGCGCCCGGGACGAGCGCCCGGCGCTTGTCCCGCATCCCGTGGTCCGCCGTCACGAAGACCGCGCCGTCCTTGTGGAGGGAGCTCCAGGCGTCCACGAGCCGCCCGATCTCGGCGTCCAG
>JACPCT010000207.1 GCA_016184445.1 Candidatus Tectimicrobiota bacterium
CCAGCAGGAAGATGAGGAGGAAGGCCGCGGCGGCCTTCACCTTGGGGCTGCGCAGGGATTCCACGGACTCCCCCCTCAGCGGTTCGAGGCGTAGGCGATGAACTGGAGGAGGTCGTCCCCGCTCCGGGCCTGGAGCGGGCCGCTCAGGGCTTCCTCGGGCGCCTCCAGGAAGGACGCCAGCTGGGCGCCCGTGGCGGCGGGGACCGGGGCGAGCGGTCCCTGGCTCCACGCCAGGCCGAGCGCCAGGACGAGCGCGCAGGCGGCGGCCCCCGCGAAGCGGAAGCCGAGGGAGGCCATCACCCCGCTCAACGGGGTGGCGGCGCCCTCGCGCTCGAGCGCCCGGATCCGGACGCGGAGCCTCCGCCAGAGCCGCGCGTCCGCCCGCGGGTCGTCCGGGGTCCGGGCGGCGGCGAGGAGCGCCTTCAGGCGGCGGGCCTCGGGGTCCGCAGCGCCCTCCCACTCCCCCGCCCGCCGCAGGCTCGCGCGCCACTCGCGCCAACGCTTGATGATCATGACAGTCCCTCTTTCCGCCGCCCTGCGGCCCTCAGCAGGCCCGCCCGCGCCCGGTTGAGCCGGGAGCGGACCGTGCCCGGCGGGATCCGGAGGATCCCGCCGATCTCCTCGTAGCTGAGCCCCTCGATCTCGCGCATCATCAGGATCCTCCGCTGCCGCTCGCTGAGCTCGCCCAGCAGGCGGCGGAGCTCCTCCCCGCGCCCTGGGGCGGGGGGGAGCTCCTCCCCGGGCTCGGCGCTCCGCTCGTCCGCCAGGCTCTCCTGGCGCGCCTCGTCGAGCTCCACGTGGGGCGGCGGGGCGCGGCGGCCCACGTCCCGGCAGTGGTTGACGGCGATGCGGTAGAGCCAGGTCGAGAACTGGGCGTCCTCCCGGAAACGGGGGAGGGCCAGGTAGGCCTTGAGGAAGATCTCCTGCACCACATCCTCGGCTTCCTCCCTGCGCTCGCCCAGCAGCCCCCAGACCAGCCGCCGGAGGCGGCCCGCGTGGCGTAGGACGAGGGGTTCGAAGGCGTCCGGGTCCCCCGCCTTGCAGCGGGCGACCCAGGCCGAGTCGTCGTGCGCCTCGGGCGGCGGACTCACCAACCCCATCCCCCAGGCTGTGGAAGCTCTCGGCTTCACGGCCCACCAATATAGCAGGTTCCGGCAGGGCCCGAGGGAGTCCTCCCGCTGTTCCTTAGGACGCCCCCGGGTTCCCCCCGACGGCGGGGGAGGGTATATAATGGCCCGGAGAATCAAGGATTTGGGGCTGAATCCGGGAGGAAGGAGGGGGCAGGTGGCCATTCGGGTGGCGGTGGCGGGCGCGGCGGGGAAGATGGGGTGCCGGATCATTCACCAGATCGCCTCCCAGGACGGCCTGGCCCTCTCCGGGGCCCTCGAGCGGGCCGGCCATCCGGCCCTGGGGGCGGACGCGGGCCAGAACGCCGGGGCGGGCCCCCTCGGGGCCGCGCTGACCGCCGACGAGGGCTCCCTCGCCGGGGACGTCCTCGTCTCCTTCGCCGTCCCCGAGGCGAGCGCCGCCCACGCCCGCCTGGCCGCGGGGAAGGGCATGGCCGCCGTCATCGGCACCACGGGGCTCTCCGAGGCCCAGCGCGGGGTCATCGCCGAGGCGGCGGGGAAGGTGCCCGTCGTCTTCTCCCCCAACATGAGCGTCGGGGTGAACGTGGCCTTCCGGCTCATCGGGGAGGCCGCGCGGCTGCTCGGGGAGGCCTACGACGCCGAGGTCCTGGAGGCCCACCACAACCAGAAGGTGGACGCTCCCTCGGGCACCGCCGTCCGGATGGGGGAGATCATCGCCCGCGCCCTGGGGCGGAGCTACCCCAAGGACGCCGTCTTCCACCGCGAGGGCCAGACGGGCAAGCGCCCGCCCCGCGCCATCGGGATGCAGACCCTGCGGGGAGGCGACGTGGCCGGGGAGCACACCGTCTACTTCTTCGGGATGGGGGAGCGGGTCGAGATCACCCACCGGGCCGCGAGCCGCGACAACTTCGCCGCGGGCGCCATCCGCGCCATCCGCTGGGTCGTGGAGCAGCCCCCCGGCCTCTACGGCATGGCCGAGGTGCTGGGGCTGTAGGGATAGCGGGGCGAGGGGAGGGCATCGTGGACGCCCAGGTCGTCTCCGTCTCCCGGCGCCAGCTGTAAGAAAAGAAGTAGGACATCGTAATGACGGGCGAGACAGAACGAGAAGTCTATAGAGCGCGTCATGAACTTGAGACTAAATACACCTACTTCCTTCTCGCCGCCGCAGGTGCCGCCATTGGTCTGGCTGTCAATCAGACTCAAGGCACTCCTCTGGTTTGGTCCCAAGTGCCCCTGGGAGTCGCAGTGATGAGTTGGGCGCTGAGTTTTTTCTTTGGTTGTGACACCTCGAATACGTGAGTTCCGTTTTGTTTGCCAACTTTGGGCTTCTCCGTGTTCAAAGTGGTAGAGACCCCAAGGTGGGCCAGCATCCAGGGATGGTAGCAGCGGCCAGTGAGTTCATTACGCAGGCCATCGAGAATAACGCGATATCGGCCAAACGCATGGCACGCTGGCAATTTAGGTTGTTGGTTGGGGGTGCCGTCTTTTACATCGCGCGGCATGTGCTGGAGATGTATCTGCGGGGTGTTGGATAGACGATTCCACGCGGAGATCCGCGGAGAAAGCCACTTTTTGTATTGGTTTTTTGCTGAGGCCAGTCATGGACGCCCAGGTTGTCTCGGTCTCCCGGCGCACGGACGTGCCCGCCTTTCATGTCCCTTGGTTCCTCAAGCGGCTGGAGGAAGGGTTCGCCGAGTACCGCAACCCCTTCAGCGGCAAGCTCCACCGCGTCTCCCTGCGCCCGGAGGACGTGCGCGCCTTCGTCTTCTGGACCCGCAACCCGGCGCCCCTCCTGCCCCACCTCGGGCGGGTCGAGGAGCGGGGCGCGCCCTTCTACTTCCTCTACACCGTGAACGGCTACCCCAAGGCGCTGGAGCGTGCCGTCCCGCCCCTCGATCAGGCGGTTCGCACTTTCGCCAAGCTCTCGGAGCGCCTCGGCCCAGGGCGGGTGCGCTGGCGCTACGACCCCATCTACCTCTCCAAGGAGACGGACGCCGCCTTCCACCGGCGGAACTTCGGGCGCATCGCCTCCGCCCTCCAGGGGTCGGCCGGGGAGTGCATCGCGAGCTTCGCCGACATGTACGGGAAGGTGAGGCGCAACGCCGCGAAGCTGCCGGGCGGCCTCAGGCCGGAGGAGGGTGAGCTCCCCGCGCGGAAGGCCTTGCTGGACGAGCTGGCGGAAATGGCCGGGGAGCGGGGGATGCGCCTCCTCGCCTGCTGCGAGGACGCCCTGGTGGGCGGCCCGGCCGGGAAGGCCCGCTGCGTGGACCCGGATCTCCTGGACCGCATCGCGCCGTTGACGGGCGGGAGACTCCCCCTGCGCCCCACCCGGGAGGAGTGCGGCTGTGCGGCCTCGCGCGACATCGGGGCCTACGACACCTGCCCGCACGGCTGCGTCTACTGCTACGCCAACGCGAGCCCCGAGGCGGCGCTGGCGCGCTACCGCGCGCGGGAGGCGGAGCGGGCCTTGCTGGGGTAGGGAATCTCTTTTGCCGGCTCTGTACGCAGGGGCGGCCCCCTGTGGCCGCCCATTGCCGGGGCAGGCACAGGGGCCTGCCCCTGCGGAACCCGGCGGGAAAGGCTGACAACCTCCGGGGAATCCGCTAAAGTTTTCCCCCGACGCGACATTCACGGTGTGAAGAGGAGAATGCGCATGGCCCA
>JACPCT010000208.1 GCA_016184445.1 Candidatus Tectimicrobiota bacterium
CTCCCCCGAGGTCCGGGTGCGGGCGGTGCAGCTCTTGGTCCGCTCGGACGACTTGTTCTGGCTGGCCGCGGGCCTCCAGACCCTCCACGCCATGCTGGAGCAGGGGTCGGTCACCGAGCAGGTCGCCGCCCTCCAGTGCATCACGGACCTGGCCAACCCTCGCTTCATCCGCCGCCTCATCCCCTACCTCCGGAGCCCCCACGCCGAGGTGCGGGAGGCGGCCGTGCGGGCCATCGAGCGGCTCCTCCCCCCGGAGGGGGGGGACGCGGCCCAGCTCGAGGAAGTGCTGGGGGCCGCGCTCTCGGACCTCCATCCGGCCGTCCGGCGCTGCGCCATACGCCTGATGGGCGCGCGGGGGAACCGCCTGGATTTCCAGCACCTCCTCGCCGCCCTCTCCGATCCGGACACCCTCGTCCGCCACGAGGCGGTGGGGTGCCTCAAGGCGATGAAGCGCTCCCGGATCCTCTTCCTGGAGGGAGGGCCGCTCTTCGCCTTCCTGGGGCAGTGGCTGCCCCAGCCCGGGAACGGCCGCGCCCAGGAGTTCCCGGCCGAGGAGATGATCCAGGGCCTGGGGGCGTTCTGCCTCGACCATCTGCGCGAAGTCTACGAGGTCATCAGCCACCTCAACGCCATCGAGCGGGAGGGGGAGGTGGGCGACGTGTTCATGCTCCGGAAGATGCTCTGGGACAAGGTGGCCGAGCGCCAGCGCCTGCTGGTCGAGCTCCTGGGCGTCATCGGGGACGAGAAGACGGTGGATACGGTCTCGGTGTCGCTGGCGCGAGGGGAGTCCTCCTTCCGCGCCCTGGCCGTCGAGACCCTCACCACCACCAGCTCCGCCGGTCCCGCCCGCCAGGTCATCCTGCTCCTGGAGCCGCTCCTGGTACCGGGAAGCACGGCGGAAAAGGTGGCCGAGGGCCGCAAGCAGTGGAACCTGGGCCAGCCCTCCCTGGAGCCAGTGCTCCGCCTCTACATGGGCTCGGCGGAGCCCTGGCTGCGCGCCGTGGCGGCCGACGCGGCCGGCCGCCACCTGGCCCACCGCTGGCAGCAGCTCGCCGCCCCGGACCGGGAGGGGTGGCTCGCCCTTTTCCGGGCACTGGCCTATGATGAGGATCCTTACGTCCGCGAGGCGGCCCTCTCCCTCGTGGGCCGCCTCGGCGGCGCGGACGGCGAGGGCCGCGCGCTTGGGCAGGCTGCCCGGGACGACAGGGACGAGCGGGTGCGGCTTCAGGCGCGCCGGCTGCTTCGGGCGCTGGACGGCGGCGCGGACTTGGACGGAGGGGCGGGGAAGATGCTGTCCACCATCGAGAAAGCCCTCTTCCTCAAGGGGGTCAAGCTCTTCGAGACGATGACGGCCGACCAGCTGCGCATCCTGAGCAACATCTCGCGCGAGATCGGGGTGGCGGGCGGGGAGGTCCTCTTCGAGAAGGGCGACCCGTGCGACTACCTCTACGTCATCGTCGAGGGCCAGATCGAGATCGTCAACGACCCGGGGAGCTCCCACGAGGAGGTCCTGGCCACCCTCGGCCCCACCGCCTGCTTCGGCGAGATGGCCCTGTTCGGGAACCAGGGCCGCTCGGCCGCCGCCCGGGCGGCGCAGGACACCTCCCTCCTCGGCATCGAGAAGGATCCCCTGCTCCTCCTCATCCAGGAGCACCCGACCATCTCCATCGCCATCATTGAGCAGTTGGCCTCCATCATCCGCCACCAGGACCAGATGCGCTCCTCCGTGGCCCGGCTGGAGAAATGAGCCCCGCCGAGGCTTTCTCCCCTCCGTTGCGGTTGACGCGAGGGGGCTCCAAACCTATAATCCGCCCGGTCTTAGGCCGAACCCCCGTTCATCCGCTCGCACTTTCCAGGAGCGCTGTTTCTCATGCCATCGAGAGATTTCAAGCCCCCCGAGGAGAGGACCAGCCCGGTCACCTTCTTCGTGCTCGGGCTCATCATGGTCGCTTTCACCTTCTGGACCGTTTGGGATGAAACCTTCACCCGGCGGCCTTGGAAAGCCATCCAAAAGCAGTTCAACGCCTACGAGCAGGGGCTGGCCGAGAAGCATCTGGCCGAGGCCCGCCAGAAGTCATCCTCCAAGCTCGCCGAGTTCGACAAGCGCATCGCCGAACTGGCGAAGAACCTCGCCAGCGACGCCGAGCTCAGCCGCCTGAACCAGGAGCTCGACCGCCAGAAAATCGACACCTTCGAGAAGGTGCAGGACTTCGGCTTCGCCAAGGCCATATACGACCAGGCCTTCTTCGAGTACCAAGAGGGCATCCGCCAGGGCCACGACACCACACGGGAGCGCCGTCACGTGGAGGCGTCCCGGAAGGAGCTGGAGCGCCTCCAGCCCATCGCGGGCAAGGCCGAGGCCGCCCTGGCCGAGGTCGAGGCGAAGGTCACCGCCAAGCGCAAGACGCTCACAGATCTCGAGCGGGAACGCCGCGACGCCGGCCGCGACGTGGCCGACCTGGAGCGCCGCCTCGCGGGCATCCGCTCCCGCACCTACGACGTCCTCCAGGCCGTCTACCGGGAGTACGACCGGAACAACTTCAACGAGCCGACCATGCGGGTGGATCGCTGCCAGACCTGCCACCTGGCCATCGACCGGGCCGGCTTCGAGAAGGCGCCGCAGCCCTTCCGCAGCCATCCCAGGCCGGAGCTTTTCTTGAACAAGCACGATCCCGTGACGGTGGGCTGCACCTCCTGCCACGGCGGCCAGGGGGCAGCCATCACCAGCATCAAGAAGGCGCACGGCTACGTCGAGTTCTGGGAGGACCCTCTCCTCAAGGGCCCCGAGGCCCAGACCAAGTGTCGCACCTGCCATGCCCAGGTGTTCAACATCCCCGGGGCGCCGCACATCTCCCGCGGCATCTCGCTCGTCCGAGAGCTGGGCTGCTTCGGCTGCCACACCATCCCCGGGACCCAGGACCTCCGCAAGGCGGGGCCCGACCTCACCCGCATCCAGGAGAAGGTCCAGCCCGGCTGGCTGGCGCCGTGGATCAAGCGGCCCCGCGACTACAACCCCCGCACCAAGATGCCCTTCTTCAGCGTCGGCGATCAGGAAGCCCTCGACCTCGCCACCTTCATCTGGGGAGCGGGCCAGCGCAAGGCCGCCGCCGAGAAGCCGGAGGGCCTGGACAGCCCGGCCCTCATCCAGCAGGGGAAGGAACTCTTCGAGTCGGTCGGCTGCCTGGCCTGCCACATCCGGAACGAGGAGGACCGCAAGCTCGGCGACCCCATCAAGGAGGTGGACGGCCGGCCCCTCGTCTACCGCAACCGCGACTTCGGGCCCGCCCTCGGCCGGATCGGCCAGAAGGTCCAGCCCGACTGGCTCATCCGCTGGCTGAAGAACCCCAAGTCCTACTGGCACGAGACCTCGATGCCGAGCCTGCGGCTCGCGGACGCGGAGGCCAAGGCGATCGCCGCCCACCTGCTGAGCCTCGCCCCGGCCGACCCGAAGGCGGCCTCCGCGAAGCTGGGCGACCAGGCCGCCTACGAGCGCGGCAAGAGGCTGGTGGCGGCGCGGGGCTGTTTCGGCTGCCACGCCATCCCGGGCACGGAGAACCTCTCCAAGATCGGCCCGGACCTCTCCGCATTCGCCCGCAAGAGGAATTTCGAGCTTTCCTTCGGTAACGTGGTGGACATTCCCAAGAACTGGGAGGCGTGGACCTTCGCGAAGCTGAAGAACCCCAAGATCTACCAGACCGAGCGCGAAGAGTTGCTCATGCCCAACTTCGATCTCTCGG
>JACPCT010000209.1 GCA_016184445.1 Candidatus Tectimicrobiota bacterium
AAGCTCGGAGGGGGCCACGGCGTCGTGGACCTCGGCCACGTCGACATCCTCCGGCCCCAGACCGGCCCGCTCGTACGCCTCCTTCGCGGCCAAGGTTGTGATGCTGGGCCTCGCGGCGCCCCTCGCGTCGGCGAACCTTCCCGACCGCAGGCCGATGGCCGCGATCTCGACCAGCGGCCGTCGGGTGTACCTTCTCGCCCTCTCCCGGCTGCACAGGACGGCCGCCGCCGCCCCGTCGCTCATGGGCGCGCACATGTAGAGGGTCAGCGGATCGGCGACGAGGCGGGAGCCCAGGACCTGCTCCACCGTGAGCGGCGCGCGGTGCTGGGCGTTGGGGTTAAGGGAGCCGTTGAAGCTGTTTTTCTCCACCACCTTGGCGAAGTGCTCCTTGCTCCAGCCGTAGCCGGCCATGTACTTCCGCAATTCCATGGCGTACCAGCCGATGAACTGGAACCCCATGTTCATCAGCCGCAATTCCGCGTCGGCCATGAGGATCCGGATCGAATCCGCCGTTCTCGGCAGGAACAGCTTCTCGACGCCGAGGACGAGGACGACATCGTGCATGCCCAGCGCGACCTCCATCCAGCCGCACCGGAGCGCCGTCGTCCCGCTGGCGCAGGCGTTCTCCACGTTGATGATGGGTATGCCCGAAAAACCCGCCGCCCGCAGGATGACCTGGCCCCGGACCCCCTCCTGCCCCGTCACCAAGCCGCCCAGCGAATTGGCCACATAGGCCGCCTGGATCTCCTTCGGGGGGACGCCGGCGTCCTCAATCGCGTTCCACACCGCGACCCGAGCCAGGTCCTCCAGGCTCTTCTCCAGGAACTTGCCGAAGGGGTGCATCCCCACGCCGATGACGGCGACGTCCCTCATCGCGGACCCGCTCCCCTCTCCCCCGCGCCGACCGGGCGAAACTTGTAGCCCCGCACTTCATTTCCCTGCTCATCCTCGCGGATCTTCTCGATGACCAACTCCACCTCGGTTCCGATCTCGAGGGAGCCTTCCGAAGGCTCGCACCCCGTGATCAGCGAAAATACCCTCCCTCCCGCCGGCATCAGGACATAGGCCACGACGTAGGGCGCCTCGAAGCCCGGGGCGCCGGCGCGGAGCACCGAGAAGGTGTCCACCGTGCCCCTGGAGCCAAGCGAGACCTCCTCCATGCTCTCCCTGTCGATGCAGACGGGGCATACGGCCCTCGCGGGAAAGGCCGCGTATCCGCACCGCCGGCACTTGCCGCCGACGAGATAGGGCCGCCCGCCGCGCGGGTCGAAGCGGTAGCACCCCGCCTCCTGATAAACGACATCCTTTTGCGCCATCCTAAATTTTCCTCGCCCGGCCCGCCCAGTGGGGGTCCCGCAAGTCCTTCTTGGAAATCTTTCCGGCCGCCGTTCGCGGCAGCTCGGCGAGGAAATCCACGCTCTTCGGCTTCTTGTAGCTGGACAGCCTCTCCTTGCAGAATTGGATGATCTCCTCGCCGGTGGCGCGCATGCCCGGTTTCAGCGCCACCACCGCCTTCACCGCCTCCCCCCATTCCTCATCCGGCACCCCGACCACGGCCGCCTCGGCCACCGCGGGGTGGCCGTTCAGCACGTCCTCGACCTCGCGCGCGTAGATGTTCTCGCCGCCGCTGATGATCACGTCCTTCTTCCTGTCGACCAGGTAGAGGTAGCCCTCCTCGTCCATCCAGCCGACGTCCCCGGTGTGGACCCATCCATCCCTCACCGCATCGGCAGTGGCCCGCGGGTTGTTCCAGTACCCCGCCGTGCAGACCTTCCCCCGGGTTATCACTTCCCCCTTCTCGCCGCGGGGCAGCTCCCTGTCCTGCTCGTCCACCACCCGCACCTCCTGGGTCATGTAGGGCCTCCCGCACGACGCCAGCCGCTCGGAATTCTCGGCCAGGGCGTGCGCGTGGTCCTCGGGCGTGAGGCAGGTGATCGTCATCATCGCCTCGGCCTGCCCGTACCCCTGGGCCAGCTTCATGCCGAAAATGCCCAGCGCCTTCCGCAGCTTCTCGGTCGGCATGGGGGACGCCCCGTAGGTCAGCAGGCGGAGGCTGCCGAGGTCGTATTCCCCGAGGCCGGGATAATCGACCAGCCGGATGAGCGTGACGGGATAGCCGGGGATCACCGTCACCTCCTCCCTCTCGATCGCGCTCAGCACCTCCGGCGGGTTGAAGCCTTCGGGGATCAGCAGCTTCCCGCCCTTTATGAAGGTCACCATGCTGTAGTAGCCGCTGGCGTGGGCCAAAGAGCCCGGGGACAAGACGACGTCCGACTGCCTGATGGGGACGAACTCCGCCTGTATGTTCCGCAGCGCGTTCACCACGATGTCGTGGGTCACCATGACGCCCTTGGGAGCCCCCGTGGTCCCCCCCGTGTAAAAGAGCTGCGCCAGATCCCCTTCATCCACCTGGACCCCGGGGGGGGATGGTCTTGCCCCCCGGATGAATTCGCCGTATTCCCGCATTCCCTCCGGCGGTTCCCCGATGCAGATCCAATTTTCGACGCCCGGCATCTCGGACATCCGCGAAGACAGCTCCCCCGCCAGGCGGGGGCTGGTGACGACCGCCCTCGCCCCCGAGTGGTTGATGATGTGAACGCTCTCCCCCGCCGACAGCATCGAGTTCACGCCGACGCTGACAAGGCCGCCCTTGAAGAGGCCGAAGAGGGTCTCGAAGTACTCGACGGAATTATCGGCGTAAAGCGCGACCCGGTCGCCCTTCGCGAGGCCCAGGCCGGCCAGGGCGTTCGCGGCCCGGTTCGCGTTCCCGCCGATTTCGGCGAACGTCCTCGCCTTCCCGGCGCACACGACCGCCGTCTTCCCCGCGTGCCAGCGGGCGGCCCGGCTCACCAGCGTCCCGGCGTCCATCCCTCCACTCCCTTCAGGCTTCCACGGCCCCAGGCAAGGGCCCCGCCTGGCGGTCCGGCGCGGGCAGCCCTCAAACGGGTGACAACGGCGCAGGCCTCATTGCCAGGCACGCCTCCAGCTCCCGGGAGCCCCGTCCTTCGGAAGGACGCGCAAGGTTTCAGGCTAGATGATCTCGACGCTAGTCAAACCGGCACGGCCTGTCAAGTTTTCCCCTCCGCTCGCCCGGACCGATGCACCCCGCCAGGACTCAAGAAACCGCCGCGCCGAGCCCGCCAGGCGAGCTTCGGGCGAGAAGCAAGGAGCTGAAAACGAGGGTTGCCATCCCGATGCGGCCGGTCCGCCTCGCGGGGGCGGCATGGGGCTGCCGAGGTGAAGGCCCCGGAGGGGGGAGAAGGGGACCACTTCCTCTCAGGGGGGATCACTTCCCCTCGGACCCTCTCGCGCGCCCGAGGGCGGCGGCCGGGGCGGGCGCGCAACCGGCCCGCCCCCGGAAGGGCCCTTTCCGCCGGACCTCGGAGGATTTCATAAATGCCAGATATTCAAGATGTTGCCGATGGACGGCGCTGGCCATAATCGGTGGCCCCGTACACCGCCAGGCAATGCGCCTGGGCCGTGCTATCCTTGCCCGAAGGACAAGTTGCACCCGCCGCTCATCCGCACGGCCCGGCATCCACAGTGTGGGGATGTGCCACCGTACGAACGCGGCCGCGATCAGCGACATCGAGGGGAGGCCGTGAAGAAGACAACCCGTTCCGAAGGACTTCGGGTAGGCCTGGAGATTCTGGATCTCTTCATGGACTACACGGAGAGCTTGGGAATCACCGAAATCTCCCACCGCAAGAACCTGCCCAAGAGCCGGGTT
>JACPCT010000210.1 GCA_016184445.1 Candidatus Tectimicrobiota bacterium
ATCGGGGACCTCTGGTACCTGAACTACTCCGACCTCGCCTCCTGCCGCATCACCGGCCTCACCCGCTTCGCCACCTTCTGGGTGGAGGGGGGCGAGATCGCCGCGCCGCTGCGCGTCATGCGCTTCGACGAGACGGCCTACCGCGTGCTGGGGGAGAACCTGGCCGCGCTCACGCGGGAGCGGGAGCTCATCCTCGACCCCGGCACCTACGGCGCCCGCTCGACGAGGAGCGCGATTACACCAGGGGCATTGGTCGAGGATTTCGCGCTGACGCTGTGAGGGCTAGCTCGCCTTGCGGGCGCGTTTCTTGCGCCCGCGCTCGATGTCCGCCTCCACTTCCGCGAAGGGGCGGGTGGTTTCCTTCCCGCTGCGGAGGTCCTTCAGGGCCCGGCGGGCCGCTTCGGCGTCGATCCGGTCCTCGATCGCCTCGATCGTGCGGACATCCTCCGCCGGGACGACGTAGGCGACGACCTTGCCCCGGCGCTTCAGCGCGATGCGTCCCTTTCCATAGGCGGCGCGGTTGATGATCTCGGCGAAATTCCGGCGCGCCTCGACGGTGCCGATGTCCATTTTTCCCGTCCTCCTATCCGCCCTTGAGGCCCCTGCGGTAAACCTCTCTCCGGTGCCCGATCTCGATGATGGCCACCAGGAGGCGGATATCCTCCACGCGGCAGATCACCCGGTGGTCCCGGACCCGGATTCGGTAAAGGCCGCCCGGGGCGCGGATCTTCTTGCACCCTTGCGGCCGGGGGTCAGGCGGTTGGTCTCGTCGGCGATGTCGTGGAGGGATTTCCAGAAGGGGTTCTTCATCCCCTCGCTCCCGAGGCCCGGGATTTTCCGGTAGACGAGCTTCACGTGGACGACGGGGATGCCCCGCGAGCGGGCGAAGCCCAGCAGTTCCTCCGCCTTCCGGATGACGCGCGCGGCGTCCCCGGGGTCGGCCGGCATGGTGGCCACGGCGGGGTCGAGGTGGCCCCGGTGCATGTCCACGGTGACGATGGCCGTCTCCTTGGGGTGGAGGAGGGCCATCTCCTTCAGGCGGTCCGTCATCTGGGAGCGGTCGAGGATCTCCACCGGCTGGCTCATGCGCGCCTCCTGAACGGGAAAGCCGGAGGGGATGATCCCCCCTCCGGCCGGTTTGCCGTCCCCAGGCTCTTCCGCCCTACTTGCCCATCATGGCCTTGTATTTCTCTTTCAGCTTCTGCTTGTCCGCCTCGGAGAGGTTCTTGAACTGGGCGGAGCTCTTGAGCTTGTCCTTCTGGGCCCCGGACATGTGCTGCATGGCCTTCAGGTCGCCGCCGGTGACGAGGCCGCTGACATCGCGCTTGTCGAGGCCCTTGTGGCCCACGCCCATGGCCTTGATGTCCTGGAAGGCGATGACTTCGAAGACGAAGTCGAACATCCGCCCGGGCTCGGCCGAAATCACGAGCGAGACGATGAAGGCGCAGGCCAGGGCACCCAGCCCCAGGCCCCCGTACCGCACGATGGCCCGGGCGCGGCCGCTCATGGGAGCGGAGTTCCGCCGGGCCGGGCGGCGCTTCTTCTGCCGCGGCCCCGCGTGGCCGGCCTCGGCGCGAGGGGCGTGGTGCTTCTCCGCCAGCTCCTGGGAGGCTTGCCGGTGATAGGGGCACTGGTTGAAGGCGGCGAAGCAGACCTCCGCCTGCTTCTCGCGGGTCACCCGGCTGTAGGGGATGGTGACGCGGCGCATTCCCTTCCACTCCTTCCGGGAGTGGGCGTGGCACATGTTCATCCGCGAGGGGGAGTTGTTGGCCAGCCCGGCGCCGTCCTGGGAGCCCAGGAAGGGGCAGGGGCGGCCCGAGCCGAGGGAGGAGCGCACCCGGGCCGCCGGGGCTGGGAGATCCTCCGCCAGGAACTGCTCGGGTTCGGGCGGACGCTTGGAGGTTCCGGAGAGATGGATGCTCACGGGGCTCTCCAATCCAATCGGCATCCCGCGGGGCGGAAGGATGAAGATGTGCTCCCTATTTAAGAATTCTATCAGAAAAGGGTTCGCGTCAATACCCAAGAAAAAAAGAGGCGGGGCGAGCGCGGGAGTCCTAAGCAAATGGTTGATTCAGCTTGAATTGCGGGCGCCGATTTCTAGGGCGGACTGGGGCCGGAACAGGTCCTCGGCCTTGGGTCTGAAAATGGTCCGGGCGGGCTCCTCCCCGGGGCGGCAGCGGGCCCCCCGGATGAGGACGGCCGGCACCCCCTCGGCGGCCTGGCCCATCACCGCGCTCGCGGCGGCGGCCAGCTCGTCCGCCTGGGCCACCTGGGTGATCTCGAGGGGGCGGCCCGCGCGGTCCCTCGTCCCCCTGAGGTCGGCCACGGGCTGGACCCCCGCGCAGCCGATGGCCACCCCCACCACCCCCCGCCGGAAGGCCCGGCCCTGGGTGTCGGTGATTAGGACCGCCGGGCGCGCCCCCGCCGCCCGGGCGAGGGCCTCGCGCAGCGCCCGGGCCGAGGCGTCCGCGTCCCGGGGGAGGAGGAGCACCGCCTCCTCCGCGCCCGCCAGGTTCGAGCGGTCCACCCCCCCGTGGGCGCACACCGCCCCCGAGCGGTGCTCCACGATGAGGGCGCGCGCCGAGGCCACCACCACCTCGTTCGCCTCGCGCAGCACCACCTCCACCAGCCGGGCGTCGCGCCCGTCCCGCTCGGCGATGCGCCGCGCCTCGGGCGAGGGCGTGACCTCGGCCAGGCGCACGTAGCGCCCCTCCGCCTTGCTCACGATCTTCTGGGCCAGGGCGAGGATGTCTCCTTCCTCGATTTTCAGGCCCGCGCGCTGGAGGGCTTGCAGGAGGAGGGCGGCCAGGTCGTCGCCCGGCTTCACCTCCGGGATGCCGGGGAGGGGGAAGACTTGAAGGGGCTTCACGTGCGTGCGGCTCCCGCGAGCCCGGCCGGGAGCGGCGCCCCCGACTCGGCCAGGGCGGCCAGGTCGGCGGGATGATCCACGTCCAGGCCGAAGCCGTGGCTCTCGATGCGGAGGACGCGCAGCCCGCGCTCCTCCGCGAGGGCCCAGTGGCGGGAGAAGCTCTCCGGGCCGAAGGCGAAGGGCAGGGCGCCGGCCGGGCGGAGGAGGAGGCCGTTCGTCCCTCCGTCGGGCGAGGGCGCGAGGACGGCGCAGCCCCGGCCGTCTCCCTCCCTCCCCGCCGCCAGGATGCGCTCGATGTCCGCCGGCCGGAGGAAGGGGAGGTCCGCCGGCACCACCAGGAGGGAGCGGGCCCCGCGCCCCCGCGCCCAGGCGCGGCCCAGCTCGAGGTCGGCGTTGAGGTCCCGGGCCGGGCAGGGCAGCCCCGCCGCCCCGCGCGCCGCGGCCAGGGCGAGCACCTCGGGCGCGTCGCTCAGGACGGCCACCCGCCCGATCCCCGGGGCGCCCTCGAGCGCCTCCAGCACGCGCCCGAGCATCCAGCGGCCGAGGCCGCCCCGGGCCCCCTCTCCCAGGACGGCGGCCAGGCGGCGCTTCGCCGTGCGGAAGTCCCTCGCCGGGACGAGGGCGGTGCAGGGATCGGGCGCCATGGGGTTCCCTCAAGGGTGCGTCCAGGGAGGGATACTATAGCATTCCGGCGGGAATCGGGGGGGCGGGGAGGAGACCGGTGATGCGGCCTTTGCGGGGGCGGTTCGTGAACCGCCCGTGCCACCAGTGAAACCGCCACCCCGCCGTCCCCGGCGGGGTGTGGCTTGTGGGGGCCTCCGCCGGGACCGTCCGGGT
>JACPCT010000211.1 GCA_016184445.1 Candidatus Tectimicrobiota bacterium
GAAGATGCGCCAGCGGCTCGCGCCCAGGACCTGGGCGGCCTCGTCCAGCTCCGGGGGGAGGGAGGAGAGGCCCGCCAGCATGATGATGAAGACGAAGGGGGTCCAGTTCCAGATCTCGAGCATGATGACCGTGAAGACGGCGATGGGCGGCTGGGCGAGCCAGGTGACGTTCACGTTCGTGTTGAGGATTGCGCTCAGGATGCCGTTGATGGGGCCCCGCTGGAAGAGCAGCATCTCGAAGGTGTAGGCGACCACGACGGGGACCGTCAGCATGGGGAGGATGAAGACGGCGTAGAGCAGGCTGTGGCCCCGGAAGGGGCGGTGCATCGCCATGGCCAGCGCGAAGCCGGCCACGAAGCAGCCCAGGGTGGAGAGGCTGGCGAAGACCAGCGAGCGCAGGACCGACCACCAGAAGCGGGGGTCCCCGAGCACGTCGCGGAACACGCCCAGGCCCACGAACTCGGCGTCCCACCAGGAGCCCAGGTAGATCGTCCACGAGTGGAAGCTGAAGTAGAGCTGGAGGAGGAAGGCCGGCAGGATGAACAGGAGAAGGCCGAAGAAAGGCCCCAGGAGGGTCCACTTGAAGGCAAGAAGCCCTCTTCCTGCCTTCCTTGGGATTGCCTGGGCATTCGCCATCTGGGGGGGCCTCGGGGCGGGGCGGGCCCCGGAGGACCCGCCCCGGTGAGGGTTGGGCGCGCGCTCAGCTCGGGACGTCCACCTTGGGCATGGCGGCCTTGTAGCTGGCCATCTCCTCCTTGAGCTTGGCCTTGCCGATCTGGGCGATCAGCCTGCGCCAGGCGGCCTCGGTCTGGGTCAGGGCCTGCTTGGCCGTGATCTGGCCGAGGTAGGCCTCCGCGATGTGCTTGCCCAGGACGTCCTGGAACTCGAGGTGCCCCGTCAGGTAGATGGGGGGCGTCGTGATGTACATGCTCTTCGCGATCGCGTCCATGGCGGGCGCCGAGTAGCGCTCGATCACCTTGGGGCTCGTCATGTGGCCGGCGTGCCAGGGGTCGTGGAACGTCCACTCGGGATGGGTGGTGATCTCGATGCTGTTCTGGAGCGTGCCCCAGTACATGGCCATGAGGGCCGCCTGGCGCTTCCGGGGGCTGTAGCGGTTCACCAGGATGGCCGCCAGCGGGGAGGAGATGGAGCGGTGGACGAGCTTGCCGGTCAGGGTCGAGCCGGGGACGATGCCGTAGAGGAACTTCCCCTTGGTCGCGGACTTGGGGTCGCTCTCGATCTGGCGGGCGGTCCCGTCCCAGTACTGGGCGGTGGCGGCGCGGCCCTGGACGATCTGGGGGATCATCTGGGGCGTCCCCCAGTTCGGGGCCTCGGGGTGGGAGACCTTCTTGTGCTGGAGGTAGATGTCCATGGCGTACTCGCCCGCCTTCGTGTTGATGGCGGGCTCCAGGTCGTCGCTGAAGGGGAAGCCGCCCGCGCTGTAGAAATGCATGTACCACCACGTCACCCCGTTCGCGCGGTTGCGCAGGCCGGCGAAGCCGAGGAGGTTCTTGTCCGGCCGGTGGAAGTGCTCGGCGATCTGGAGGGAATCCTCCCAGGTCTTCGGGAAGGCGAGGGGCTTGCCGTACTTGTCGGCGAACTTCTTCTGCTCCTCCGGGTTCTCCACGAGGTCCTTGCGGACGTACTGGATGTGGACGTTGCCGTCCGTCGGGATGCCGTAGGTCTTCCCCTTGTACCTCATGAAGTTGGAGAAGTTCGCCAGCATCTCGAGCTTGTAGCCGACCTCGGCCATGTAGCCGTCCAGCGGCTCGATGAGCCCCGCCGAGGCGAGCGAGGGGATCATGTTCGAGTCGACGTGGAAGAAGTCGAACTTGCCGGAGCGGCTGATGGCCTCGGCCATCGCGCGCTGGGGGATGACGAAGACGCTGATGTCCTGGATGTCCTTCACCCCGACCCCGGACTTCTCCTTGAACTCATCCGAGAGGCGCTTCATGTTCCGGTAGTAGAGCGACCAGATCATGCCGTTCAGATCCGCCGCGCCGGCCTTCTTGGCCGCGGCGATGATCCGGTCCTCCAGCGGGCCCGCCTCCGCCACCCCGCGGAAGCGGAGCACCCATGGGCCCGCGGCGGCCGCGGCCATGGCCCCCTTCAGGAACGATCTGCGGGACAGGTGAGCTCTCTGTTTCATGGCGATGTTCTCCCCCCTCGGTGTTCAGGAATGGGCACATTCCGATCCGTGGAGCGGCCAAGAGTTTCTCTTGCTGGATTTTCCGCGTGAGCTTCCCCATATTCTGACCCAGAATTCCTTCCCCCGTCAACGCGGAGGGGGCCTCGCGGGAGAAGCCTCCCCCGGCCCCCCGGGCGCTCGCCGCGGAGGAGGGGATGCCCGGCCTTCCGGTTGACGGGACGCCGGGGTTGGGGCATGGTTTGTTCATCATTTCTGTCGCCGCGGACAGCGGGAAGGGCGGGGGCCGGCCCTTTCCACGACGGAGGGTTCACTTTGCCCAGGACACGGGTCGGGGACGTGGAACTCTACTACGAGGAGCACGGGCGGGGGGTTCCCGTGGTGCTCATCCACGGGCTGGCCGGGGATTGCGGCGCCTGGAAGGCCCAGGTCGAGGTGATGAAGAAGGAGTTCCGCGTCCTCGCCTTCGACAACCGGGGAGCGGGGAGGAGCTCGGCCCCCGATTATCCCTACACCTCCAGGCACTTCGCCGCCGACACCGCCGGCCTGATGGACGCCGTGGGCATCCGGGAGCCCGCCCACATCATCGGCCGCTCGATGGGGGGCGCCATCGCGCAGGAGATCGCCCTCGGCTGGCCGGACCGGGTGCGCAGCATGATCATCACCGCCTCCTTCGGCAAGCTCGATCGCTACGGCCACCAGATCCTCCACAACATCAACGAAGTGGTGAAGGCCCAGGGCTACGCCGCCGCGGCCAAGCACCAATCGCTCTTCTTCTTCCCGCCCGCCTACTTCAACGCGAACCAGAAGCAGCTCGACGCCTTCGAGGAGGGCCTCGCCGACACCGGCCGGCCCGTCCACGGCTACGTGAACTCCACCCACGCCTGCCTCACCCATGACGCCGTGGAGCGGCTGCCCCGGGTCCAGTGCCCCACCCTCGTCATGGCGGGGGGCCAGGATGTCCTTTGCTCGGCGGAGGCCTCGCGGGAGATCGCCCGGCGGATCCCCGGCTGCGAGCTGAAGGTCTACGAGGAGGCCAGCCATTTCTTCCTGATCCAGTGCTTCGAGGAGTCCCTCCGGGACATCCTCCAGTTTCTCCGGAGGCACTGAGGAGGCTGGGGCCCCGCGGCCCCGGCCGGAGAGGAGCGGCCCCCCATGGCCCGCTTCACCGACCCCATCGAGGTGCGCGGCCTCAGGCTCAAGCACCGCGTCCTCATGTCCGCCATGACCACCTCGCGGGCCGGGGAGGACGGGAGCCCCTCCCCCTGGACCCGCGCCCACTACACCGAGCGGGCGCGCGGCGGGGCGGCCGTCTGCTTCTCCGAGGCCTCCTTCGTCAGCCCGGAGGGCAAGGGGTTCCCCAGCCAGCTGGGCGTCCACGAGGATTCTCTCGTCCCCGGCCTGCGCTACACCCACGCCTTCACCGTCGGCGAGGCGCAGACGGTGCCGGCGCTGTATCCGGAATCGCTCGACTTCACGTCGATGCCGAAGGTGCTGGCGACCGGCTTCATGGTCGGGCTGATCGAGTGGGCGTGCCTG
>JACPCT010000212.1 GCA_016184445.1 Candidatus Tectimicrobiota bacterium
GAATCCGCGACCCGGCCCGGGCCCTGGACGCCATCCGCCACCCGGACCGCCACGTCGAGGGGGCGCGACTCCTCCCCCTCGCGGGCCCCCCGGCGCCCCAGGAGCCAGTCCACCGTCACCCCCAGGACATCGGCGATGCGCAGGAGCCTCCCCGCGCCGGGCTCGTTCTTCCCCTCTTCGTAGCGGACCAAATTGGCCCGGGAGACTCCCGCCCGCTGGGCCAATTGATTGGGGTTCAGCCCTCGCTTCTTGCGGGCCTCGGCGATGCGCTTTCCCACCTGTTTGAAGTCGGAGGGCTTGGCCATAGGCAGGACGGCGGGCGCCTATCCCCGGGGCGGAGGGGAAGCCAGAAATCAATTCTTGCTATCTTAGCATGGCGGACAAAAAGCGAAAAGGCGCTTTTTGGGCCCTCAGCGTCCCCTCCCAAAAACATCGTCCCGCCTAGTTGTTCAGGATGGCCACCGCCCGGATGGGGCTCCCGGTCCCCTCTTTGATCTTGAGGGGCAGTCCGATGAACTGGAACTGGCCCTTCCCGATGAGCTCCTCCAGCTGGCAGAGGCTCTCCATGTGGGTGATGCCCAGTTCGTGGCAGGCCTTGTGGACCAGGGTGTTGACGTCCCCCTCGGGGCCGGGGCGCATGGAGTCGATGCCGAAGCTGACGACCCCCTGCCGAGCGAGCCACTCGGTGGCGGCGACGTTCACGCCGGGATTGTCGGTGGAATAGGCGGGCTTGGGGAAGGTGCGGACGTGGTGACCGGTGCAGAGGAGGACGGTGCCCCCCTTCGGGATCGCCACTTTGGCCTCGGCAACCGCCTCCTCGAGGTCCCCGGGCGTGATCTCGGCCCGTGGGGCCTTGTGGCGGAAGTCGAGGCAGATGCCCCGGACGATGCACTTCTCGAGCGGGAACTTGTCGATGCTCGTCCCGGTCTGGTGGAAGTGGCGCGGGGCGTCGAGGTGGGTGGTACCGTGGTCGGGCATCGAGAAGTACATGACGGCGTTGCCCCACAGCCCGCCCGAGTCCCGGGTGGCCTCCTCATGGTTCTTCCACACCCCCACGATGATGGAGGGCTGGCCCGGGTAGGACGGGGTGCGGTGGTAGATCTCGCGGCTCAGGTCGATGATCTTCATTCGTGCTCTCCTCGAGGGCCGCCCCTAGGCGGTGCAGCGAAGGACATGGAGGCCGTGGTTCTTGTCGGTCACGTAGATGAATCCCCGCCGGTCCACGAGGACATCCTCGCTCTGGGTGACGAGGGTCTGCGGCAGCATGCCCAGCCGCCGGGCGGGGTCGGAGGGCACGTAGTGGGCGATCTCGCGGGGGCGGATCGGATCCTGGAGGTCGTACACCCGGAGGCCGGCGTTGAAATAGGTGAGGTAGATCCGGTCGTCGCGCTGCTCCAGGCAGGCGAGCCCCTGCGGGTGGTGCTGGTTGTGGGGCCCGAAGCGCCCGCCCCGCTCGCAGAAGTTCTTGTGGCTGTAGCCGGGCGGGGGGTCGGGCACCGGGAAGAGGCTCATGATGCGGGGGCTCTTCTCGTCGCGGATGTCGATGACGGCGGCGTAGTTGAGCGGTTCGTCGCAGTTCTCTTTCAAGGCCTCGCTGTTGGCGATGGCGACGCCCCGCTTCAGGAAAGGGTACACCGTGTGCATGGCCAGGGTGCTGCCGAGGGGAGGATGCACGTTCAGGCGGCTGACGAACTTAGGGGAGGAGATGTCCTCGATGTTCAGGATGACCATGCCGCCCGCGGCATAAGGGACATAGGCCCTCCCCCCCTCGGCGTGGGCGGGGCCGTGGTTGAAGACCCGCCTGCTCTCCCCGCCGCCGTGGGTGACGCCACTTCCCCCCCTCTCCTGCTCGGGCAGCCACCAGCGGCCGGCCTCCCTGGGCTTGGAGGGATCCTGGAGGTCGAGCACCCGGTAGATGTTGCCGTCGTAGCCCGGGCAGTAGGCCGAGAGGTGGGCGTAGCGACCCCCACTGTAGAAGTTGCGGTGGGTGCCCTGGGCGCCGGTGGCCCAGTGGGAGAGGAGGCGGGGCGAGGCCGGATCCGTCTCCACATCCCAGATGAAGACCCCCTCCTTCTCGGGCGGATCGCCGGGGCGCGGGCCCCAGCCCGCCGGGATCTTCTCCAGCGAGGTGACGAGCAGGCCGTCGGCCACCTGCACCTGGAGGGTCCAGGTGTTGTCCGGGCCGGGGACGAAGCGCAGATACCGGGGAGACTCGGGGTCGGTGACGTCCAGCACGCTCCAGCCGCTCGTCCAGAAGCAGGAGAGGTAGAGATAGAAGCGGCCGTTCTTCTCCCGCATGGCGATCTTGAAGGCGGGCCGATCCTCCAGGCCGTGGTAGCCCACGAACTCCATGTTCCAGGCGGCCAGGGCGGCCGGCGCCTGCGCTGCCGTCATCTCTCCCTCCCCGCGGACGCGCCTGCCCCGCGCTGCCGCTTCCGGTGATCTTCCCCGCCTGCTCGCCGTGCGGAACCCTTCCCATATGTACCCCACCGGCGTGCGGTGGTAAAGTAGCCGGACTCGCCCCGGGCCCTCGCTTTTCCGGAGAGCGCCGCGCATGGAATTCCCCTACTACCCCATCAACGACTTCGGCCCCGCCATGAAGGGGATGGTGATCGGGAGCCTGGGCATCTTCCACGTCTTCCTCGCCCAGTTCGCCATCGGGGGCGGGATGCTCATGTGCTACTTCCAATGGCTTTCCCAGACGGGGCGGGAGCCCGCCGCCCGCGAAGCCCTGGACGGCTACTTCAAGTTCCTCGTCCTGGTGAGCTTCGTGGCGGGCGCCCTGACGGGGGTGGGGATGTGGTTCACCACCATCCAGATCAGTCCCCGCACCATCGGGATGATGGTGGAGGAGTTTCATTGGATCTGGGCGACCGAGTGGACCTTCTTCTGCCTGGAGGTGGCGGCGGGCTACGCCTACTACCGCTGCGGGGAGGCGCTCCCCGGCCGCGCCCGGATGACCCTGCTCGCCCTCTACTCCGCGGCCGCCTGGTTCAGCCTCTTCTGGATCAACGGCATCCTCTCCTGGCAGCTCACCCCGGGGGACTGGATGCCCGCCGGGAGTGTGTGGGCGGGCTTCTTCAACCCGAGCTTCTGGCCCTCCCTCTTCTACCGGACCATCGCCGCGATGAGCATCGCCGCCCTCGTGGCCTGCGTGGTGGTGAACGCCCACCCCCGGCTCAGCCTGCCGGAGCGGGACGCCCTCATCCACCGGGCGGCGCACTTCCTCGCCCCGATGGCCCTCATGCCCTTCCTGGGCCTGTGGTACCTCTACGCCATTCCCGCGGACAGCCGCGCCTGGGCGCTCGGCGGGAGCGCCGCCATGACCCTCTTCACGGCGGTGGCGGCGGGGGCCTCCCTCTTCGTGGGGCTCTACGCCCTGGTCGGCCTGAACCTCCAGCGCCTCACCATCAACGGGGCGACGGCCACCCTGCTCTGCGGCCTGGCCTTCGTGGCCACGGGCGGGGGGGAGTTCGTCCGGGAGGGGGTGCGGAAGCCCTACACCGTCCGGGGTGCCCTCTTCTCCAACTCCATCGCCCCGGCCGAGGTCGCCGAGCTGAGGCGGGTCGGCTCGGTGACGCGGGACCCCTACCCCCTCCGCCATCCCGGTGCCTACCCGAACGACCAGGTGCGCCTCGGGGCCAAGGTCTTCCGCTTCCAGTGCGGCGTCTGCCACACGGT
>JACPCT010000213.1 GCA_016184445.1 Candidatus Tectimicrobiota bacterium
GCCGGCGGGCCCCTTGGCTTGGATGAAGCGGGCGTACTCGGCCCAGGTCACGAGGTTGCGGTCGATGTAGAAGGCCGGCAGGTGCACCTCGTGGGCGGGCGCCTCCTCGGGGGGGCCGCCGTTGCGGCCCATGAGGAAGGGGCCGGCCGGGACGAGGACCATCCCGGCGCGGGAGCCCTTCCCCGCCGGGGCCGCCCCCCGGGCCGGCCCCGGGGCGAGCCCGGCCGCCCAGGCCGCGAGAAGCCCTATCCCCACCAGGCGCCGTGCGAAGGAATTCATGCGGAGCGTCCCTCCCCAGGGTTGGGTCCACCGGCCGGACCGTTGTAACATGGGTTATCGGAAGCGAAGACATTATACCCGGAAGAGGGGGCGGGCTGGACGATGGGCAGAAGGGCCGCCAGGCCGGTTCGGGCCGCATGGGCGCTGCCGCTCGCCTTGCTGGCGGCGGGGTGCGCGGGCCTCGCGGGGGAGCGCCCGGCCCTCGACGTCGCCCTCGTCAGCCTCGCCCCCCGGGAGATCTCCCCGCTGGAGCAGGTGCTGGACATCTCGCTGCGCGTCCGCAACCCCAACAACCACCCCGTCACCCTCACCGGCGCCCGGTTCGACCTCGACCTGAACGGGCGGCCCATCCTCCGCGGGCTGAGCAACGCCCGGGTCGAGATCCCCCGGCTGGGGAGCGCGCTCATGAAGGCCGAGGGCTCCACCACCACCCTCGGCCTCATCAAGCAGATCTTCGAGTTCAACCCGGACCAGCCGCTCCGGTACCGGCTCAAGGGCGTCGCGTTCACGGACGGGCTGTTCGGGGAGAGCATCCCCTTCGAGAGCGCGGGCGAGCTGGACCCGCGCCCCCCCGGCCGCCCAAGGCGGTGAGGAGAGCCCCCATGCTCTACGAGGTCCGCGCCTACACCATGGCGCCCGGCCACACCGAGGAGGCCGTCGAGGACTTCGGCCGCATCATCGAGAAGCGCGTCCGGCTCTCGCCCCTGGTCGGGTTCTTCCGGTGCGCCATGGGGGAGCTGAACCGCATCCTCCACGTCTGGGAGTACGAGAGCTCCGCCCACCGCGAGAGCGTGCGGGCCGAGACCCTGCGCCAGCCCTGGTGGCCCCCCCTCAAGGGGGAGCACATCCTCAGGCAGGTCACCCGCCTCATGCGGCCGGCCCCCTTCCGGCCCCGGCCCCTGAGCGGGGCGCTGGGCGGGGTCTACGTCATCCGGAGCGACTTCCTGCGGACCGGGAAGTTCAAGGAGGTGAGCGCGCGCTGGGCGGCGCTCCTGCCCGAGCGCGAGCGGCTCTCGCCCCTGGCGGCGGCCTTCGGCAACCCGGCGGGGGAGTTCGAGTCGGGCGTCCTGAACGAGTTCCTCCACATCTGGCCCTACCGCGACCTCGCCCACTGGGCCGAGGTGCGGGAGCGGGAGGCCGCCATCCCGGGCTGGCGGGAGAGCCTCGACCCCTTGACGGCGAGCCAGACGGCCGAGGCCTGGCTGCCCGCCCCCTACTCCCCCATGCGCTGAGGGCGCGGCGGCGGCGGGCCGGTTCCGGGTGGATTATCCCCGGCGCGGGAAATACCATGGGAACGAATTAGCCGGGCGGGGGCAAGCCGCCTCCGGGCGATCCGGCCCGCGGCCCGGCGGCCACAGGGAGCGCGTCATGGCCTCTCCCAAGCGGATCCTCCTGGTGGATGACGAGGCCGAGGTCCTCCAGGTCCTCGGGGAGATCCTCACGTCCATGGGCTTCCAGGCGGAGACGGCCTCGAGCGGCGAGGAGGCGCTGGCCAAGCTCACCCCCCAGACCGACCTGGTGCTGCTCGACGTGAAGATGCCCGGGCTCGACGGCTTCCAGGTGGCCCAGCGCATCCGCAAGAACCCCGCCACGCAGGACGTCCCCATCATCATGGTGACCGCCCTCGGGAACCGGCCCGACCGCCTGAACGCCGTCCGGGCGGGGGCCAGCGACTTCATCCAGAAGCCCGTCGACGCGGTCGAGCTGAGGGTCCGGGCGGAGGCCCAGCTGAAGCTCAAGGAGTCCCAGGACGAGGTCAAGCGCCAGCGCGCCGAGCTCCAGCGGGCCTACGCCTCCGAGAAGGAGCTCCTCGAGCGGACCCTCCAGGGCAGCGTCCGCGCCCTGGTGGACATCCTCGGGCTGGTGAGCCCCCTCGTGTTCAGCCGCGTCGGGCGGATCCGCCGCCTCGTGCGCCAGCTGTGCATGAACCTCGACCTCCCCAACGCGTGGCAGTACGAGTTCGCCGCCATGCTCTCCCAGGTCGGCTGGGTGGCGGTCCCCCAGGAGGTCACCGAGAAGCACTTCACCGGCCAGCCCCTCACCCCCGAGGAGCAGAAGATGGTGGAGAGCCACCCGGAGACCACCGCGGACCTCCTGGCCCGGATCCCCCGCCTGGGCTCCGCCGCGGAGATGATCCGGGGGCAGGCCAAGACACAATTCAAGGAACTCTACTCGGGGGACCTCAAGCACCGGGACCCGGCCGCCATCGGCTCCCTCATCCTCCGCGCCGTGGTGTACTACGACCTGCTGCTCTCCCAGGGGCTCAGCCACCGCGACGCCGTGACCGAGCTCCGGAAGGCCGAGGCGCGCAACGACCCCGCCATCCTCTCCGCCCTCCAGGCCATCATCGTGGACGACGCGGGGAACCCCATCGACCTGGAGCCCCGCAAGGTCCGGGTGAGCGAGCTGGCGCAGGAGATGATCCTGGGCGAGGACCTGCTCTCGCGCGGGGAGCGGGGCATCCTCCTCGCCCGCAAGGGCCAGGAAGTCACCCGCGCCCTGCTGGAGAAGCTGAAAAACACCCTCCTCAAGGCGGATACGCAGCGGCAGATATTCGTCCTGGTGCCCCGCCCCAATCCCGAGGGCCAGCCGCCCCCGCAGGATTCCCCCCAGGCGGCCCGCCCATGACCCCCAAGCGGATCCTGATCGTGGACGACGAGCCCGAGCACATCCAGTTCCTGGAGCGCTACCTCCGCGGCCAGGGCCACGAGACCGAGGCCGCCCGGGACGGTTTCGAGGCCCTCGCCAAGGTGAAGGTCGACGTGGACCTCGTCCTCCTCGACATCCGGATGCCGCGCATGGACGGTTTCGAGGTCGCCCGGAGGATCCGCGCCGACCCGGCCCACCTGGACCTGCCCATCGTCATGGTCACCGGCCTGGGCAACAAGGACGACCGCCTGCGGGCCGTGGAGGCCGGGGCCAACGACTTCATCTCCAAGCCCGTGGACCTGGTCGAGCTCCACGTCCGCACCGCCTCCCTCCTCAAGCTCAAGGAGGCGCGCGACATCATCCGCAGGCGCAAGGACGAGCTCGAGTCCGCCGTGGCGGACCGCACCCAGAGCCTCAGGCGCGCCCTCCACGAGGTGGCCGACGCCCGGCGCGAGACCTACGAGGCCCACCTCGACACCATCCGGCGCCTGGCCGTGGTCGCCGAGCACAAGGACCCCGACACCGCCCAGCACATCCAGCGGGTCAAGGAGTACAGCTCCTTCCTCGCCCAGGGCATGGGCCTCCCCCCCGGCGAGGTAGAGCTGATCCAGCACGCCGCCCCCATGCACGACGTGGGCAAGATCATCGTCCCCGAGAGCATCCTCCTCAAGCCCGGGCGGCTGACCGAGGACGAATGGCGGGTGATGCGCCAGCACACCGTGGCCGGCGCCGGCATCCTGGGCGGCTCGCATCCTGGGCGGCTCCGGCTCCAAGCTCCTCCAGGCAGGGGAGGTCATCGCCATCTCCCACCACGAGAAATGGGACGGGAGCGGCTACCCGAACGGGGCCTCCGGGCGCGACATCCCGGTGGCGGGCCGGATCGTCGCCGTGGCCGACGTCTTCGACGCCCTGACCAGCGAACGCCCCTACAAGCGGGCATATCCGTTCCAGGAGACCATCGACGCCATGATGGCCGAGCGGGGCGTCCACTTCGACCCCGCCGTCCTGGACATCTTCCTCCGCCACAAGCCGGCGGTGATGGGGATGATGCAGCGGCTCCGGGGCCCAAGCGGGGCCTAGCGCAAGCCCCCGGCCAGGCCGGGGCGGGAAGCGCCGGACCAGAGCCATCCGGCCCTTCATGAAATGCTCCCAGCCGATCCGGCGGGAGAGTGAACCCGGGAGGGGCCACGCATGCCGTTCCTTCAATTCCTGGGAGGGGGCATCGACCGCTCGCTCGCGATGGGGGGGAGCCACGACCCGGCGCTGGTCCTCCTCTCCTACCTGGCCGCCGCCCTCGCCGCCTACGCCGCCCTCAGCATCGCGGACCGCCTCATCGCCGCGGAAACCCCCCTGGGCCGGAAGTCCTGGCTCGCCGCGGGCGCCCTG
>JACPCT010000153.1 GCA_016184445.1 Candidatus Tectimicrobiota bacterium
GGCCCGCCTCGGTCACCTCGGGGGTGATCCCCGCGTTGTGAGGGGAGAGCACCATCTGGGGCAGCCGGGCGAGGGGATGGCCGCCGGGCAAGGGCTCGGCGCCGAACACGTCGAGCCCCGCCCCGGCGAGCCTGCCCGAGGTCAGCGCCTCGATCAGTGCCCACTCGTCCACGAGGGCTCCCCGGGCCGTGTTCACCAGGATGGCCCCGGGCTTCATCCGGGCGAAGGCCGCCTTCCCCACCATCCCCAGGGTGCTGGCCGAGAGGCGCAGGTGGAGCGAGACCACGTCCGCGCGCGCGTAGAGGTCGGCTGGCTCCGCCCATGCGATCCCCACCTCGGCCGCGAAGGCGGGGTCGGGGTGGAAGGTCCAGGCGAGGAGCCTCATCCCGAGGCCCTTGGCCAGGCGGGCGGTCTCGCGCCCGACGGCCCCCAGCCCGAGGACGCCCAGGGTCTTCCCCCGGAGCTGCACCATGCTCCCGCGCGGCCACTCCCCCCGGCGGACGGCGGCGTCGTGGAGGGGGATGCGCCGGGCGACCGCCAGCATCAGGGCGATGGCGTGCTCGGCCACCGAGGCGGCGGCGACGCCCGGGGTGTTGGTCACGGTCACCCCCGCCGCCCGGGCGGCCTCGAGGTCCACGTTGTCGGTGCCCGTCCCCCAGATGGAGAGGTGGCGCAGCCCCCGGGCGCGGGCGAAGAAGTCCCCGTCGAAGCGGCTGTAGGCCCGGATGTTGACGATGGCCTCCGCCCCCTCGACGCGGCGGAGGAGCTCCTCGGGGCTCCCGGCCTTGGTGGCGTGGACCTCCACCTCGCCCAGCTCGCGCAGGCGCGCCTCGGCCCGGCTCCCGGCGAGGACGGAGGGGAAGTCGTCCGGCACGGCGATGCGCGGCATGGCGGCTCTCCCGGTGGCGCAGCGCGGTGGGCGCGGCGGCGGGTTTTATTTTGGGGCCAGATCGCTCATCATGCCAAGACGCTGGCTGGTTTATCTCATGGACGACCGGAGGAACGACGCATGGCCGAGAAGCCCCTGGACCCCCGGCTCGACAGCGCCGAGCCCGGCAAGAGGTCCATCGACAAGCCCGAGCTCCCCCCGCAGGGCTACGCCTTCACCATGGCGGCCGACACGGAGACCCTGGAGGGGAAGGGCCAGCTCAAGACCGGCCGGCACCGGCACTTCGAAGTCTTCTGCGACGAGCCGCCCCGCATCGGGGGCGGGGACGCCTACCCCCAGCCCCTGTGCTACATCGCCATGGGGGTGGGCTTCTGACTCCTCACCCAGGTTGAGCGGTACGCTCACATGATGAAGGTCCCCTTCAAGAAGGCCTCCTGCCGGGTGGAGTTCGACTACTTCCTCAAGGGCTCGGTGCTGAAGGGGACGGTCGCCTCCGGCTGCACCGGCGTCCGGACCCACTTCGAGATCGAGTCCGAGGCGCCCCGGGAGAGGGTCCTCGCCCTCATCCGCAACGCGAAGCAGGGCTGCTTCGCCGAGAACATGGTGAGGCAGGCCGTGCCCCTCGCCAGCACCATCCGCCTGAACGGCGAGGCCCTGCCGATCGAGGAGGGCGCCCCGGCCTGACGGGGCGCGGGCGTCTCCCGCATGGGCGCAGAGGAGGATGCCGCTTTGGAATCGCCCCTGAACCACATGAACGAGAGCGCCGTCCCGGGCGAGCGGCCCATCGACAAGCCGGACCTCCCCCGGCAGGGCTACGTCCTCACCATCGCGGCCGACACCGAGACGGTCGAGGGGAAGCTCCACCTCCGCCGGGGCCGCTACGGGAAGTTCGAGGTGCTCTGCGACGAGCCCGAGATGATGGGGGGGGAGGGCGCCTACCCCACGCCGCTCGGCTACATCTCCATGGGGGTGGGCTTCTGACTGCTCACCCAGTTTGCGCGGTACGCGCAGATGAAGAAGGTGCCTTACCGGAAGGCCTCCTACCGGGTGGAGATGGACTATTTCCTCAAGGGCTCCTTCCTGCGGGGGACGGTCGAGTCGGGGTGCAGCGAGGTCCGCACCCATTTCTCGGTGGAGTCGGACGCCCCGGCGGACGCCATCCGGCACGTGATCCGCATGGCGAAGAAGGGCTGCTTCGCCGAGAACATGATCCAGGCCGCCGTTCCGCTCAGGAGCACGATCCGCCTGAACGGCGAGGCCCTGCCGCCCGGGGGGCCCGCCGAAGCCTGAGCCTGGCCCGCCGATGGGGAGCCGAATGAGCCGGCCTGCCTCCGTGTTCCGGTTCCTGCCGGCGTTGCGGCACGCCTTCCGGAACCCCATCTTCCTGCAGCACATCCTCCGGCTGCTGTGGATCGCCCCCCTCGTGGAGGGGCTGGAGGGCCGGGTGCTCGACATCGGCAGCGGGCCCCGCACGTTCGGCAAGTTCTACACCCGCGCCCGGCGGCTGGTGAGCACGGACCACCGCTCCACCTCGGAGGTCTTCAAGGGCGTCCCGCCCGACGTCTGGGTGGACGGGCGGGAGCTTCCCTTCCGGGCGGGCGCCTTCGACCACGCCACCTGCTGGGAGGTGATCGAGCACCTCCCCGACCCCGCTCGCCTCTTCCGCGAAGCGGCCCGGGTGCTGCGCCCGGGCGGCCTGCTCCTCCTGAGCACTCCCATGGCGTGGGGCCTGCACGGGGAGCCCTACGACTTCTACCGCTACACCCCCCACGGCCTCCGCCACCTGGCCGAGGGGAACGGTTTCCGCGTCCGCGCCATCCACCCCACCTCGGGCACCCTGGGCCTCGTCGGCCAGAACCTGAGCGTCTTCATCGGGGAGGAGATCTGCCGGGGCAACCGGGCCGCCCTGTTCCTCATGCGGCCCGTCTTCGGGCTGGTGCAGCTCCTGTTCCTCCTCCTCGACCTCCTGGCGGGCCGACGCGGCCACAGCATGCACCACGTCGCCGTGCTGGAGCGGGTGTAGGGACGGCCCTCCGTGGCCGCCCCGCCTATGCCTCCGATGAGGGCGGGCACGGGGCCCGCCCCTGCCGATTCGCCTCGACGATGCGATTTCTTCCCGTTGCAATACGTCCCTGCGCCTAGCCCCCCCCCCCCTTCGGCCGGAGCTGGCGCTCCGCCTCGGCGAGCAGTTGCACGACCTCCACCCCAGCCCCACGCCGAAGTTTTCGAGGGATTCCCCCCGGATGCCCCGGGCGAAGGCCCGGAGGGCGGCGGCGAGGGGCGGCTCGTAATCGTGGGGAACGGGCTCTCCCGGGCCTTCGAGGGCGGGGGGCCCGCCCTCCCATCCCCCCGGCGCGGGGTGGCGCACGAGGCGGCGGGCCGCCAGGTCGTCGAACACCAGGGCGCACCCCTCGAACCAGGCGGCGAGCCGGCGGATCCGCTCCGGAAAGATTTTCCCCACCCGGATCTCGGCCCGGACCCCTCCCGGGAACTCCAGCTCGAGGGCGCAGTTCTCCCCGCGGCCCTCCGGGGTCTGGCGGGCCTCCTCCAGGCGGGCCGCGAGGCGGAGGGGGGCGCCCCCCATCAGGTCCATGCACAGGGCCAGGTCGTGGGGGCCGTAGTCCCAGAGGGAGGTCGTGTCCTCCCGGAAGGGGCCGTAATTCCCCCCCTCCGAGCGGATGTGGCGCACCGGGCCGAGGCGCTTGGCTTCCCGCTTCAGGGCTTGGTAGGCCGGGTGGAGAGGTGGATGTGGTCCACCAGGA
>JACPCT010000154.1 GCA_016184445.1 Candidatus Tectimicrobiota bacterium
CGTTCCCGCAGGAGATCATGAAGCTGAAGCCGATCCCTCGCTGGGTGGCGCGGGAGAGCAGGGCGCCCCCGATGCTCCCGCTTTGGCACACCACGCCCACGGCGCCCGGCAGGACGCGCTCGACATCGAGGGCGATGATGCCCGCCAAGTGGACCCGCCCGTGGAAGTTGCCATAGCCAGCCGCGTTCGGCCCGCAGACGCGCATCCCCGCGGCCCCGGCGCGGGCGGCGACCTCGCGCTCGAGACGGGCGCCCGCCTCACCGGACTCGGCGAAGCCCGCCGTGTAGATCGTGACGGTGGGAACACCCCGC
Organism: Candidatus Tectimicrobiota bacterium; assembly: GCA_016184445.1. GTDB lineage: Bacteria > UBA8248 > UBA8248 > UBA8248 > UBA8248 > 2-12-FULL-69-37. Next base: position 312 of record JACPCT010000154.1, read on the forward strand.
GCCGCGCACTCCTCCACCACCCCGAGGACGTGCTCGCGCCCGACGGCGATGAAAACGGTGTCCGGCGTTTCCGGGAGCTCCCCCAGGGAGGGCCAGCAGCGGATCCCCGCTACCTCCCCGTACTTGGGGTTCACGGGATAGACCCGGCCCCTGTAGCCGTGGCGCAGGAGGTTCTTGAGGACGCGGCCATTGAAGCGCTCGAGATCCGCCGAGGCCCCCACCACGGCCACGGAGGCCGGCCAGAGGAGGCGGCGCAGGGTCTCGCGGGTGGCCGCGGGGCCGGGGAGGCTCATTCGGGTCGGGGCGGGCGCTGGCTGAAGGAGCGCTCGTAGATCAGGCCGGCCAGGCGGTTGCGGAGCACCTGCACCGTGCCGCCCGCGATCGACCAGCCCCGGATCTTGCGGTAGAGGAACTCGATCGGCAGCTCAGTCGAATAGCCGTACGCCCCGTGAAGCTGAATCGCGTCGTCCGCCACCTGGCGCGCCATCTCGTTGCAGTAGAGCTTGGCGGCGGTGGTCTCGATGGCCGTGGGGAGCCCCGCCCGCGCGTTCGAGAGGGCCCGGTAGAGGAGGAGCCGGGCCGCCTCCAGCTTCACACGCATGTCCGCCACCATCCACTGCACCCCCTGGAACTCGCACAGCGGGCGGCCGAACTGGCGCCGCGTCTTGGTGTGCTCGACGGTCATGCCGTAGGCCGCCTGGGCGAGGGCGAGGCAGCGGGTGGCGTTGCCTAGCCGCTCGACGTTGAAGATGGGCATCAGGACGCGGAAACCGTCGCTGTCGATGAGGACGTTCTCGCGGGGCACGCGCGCGCCCTCGAAGTGGAGGGCGCAGTGGGCCTCCCCGCTCATGAAGTGCTCGGTCTTCCCCTTCGCGAAGCCGGGAGCCCCCGTCTCCACCACCAAGGCGCCGCAGTCGCGCGTCCGGGGCCCGAAGCGGACGAAGACCACGAAGAGGTCCGCGTGCGGGGCGTTCGAGCTGAAGCACTTCTGGCCGTTCAGGACGACGCTCCCTCCGTCGTACTTAGCGGAGGTCTTGAGGTCGGTCGCGGCCGAGCCGGCGTCGGGCTCCGACATGGCGATGGAGATGATCTTCGCGCCCCCGCACAGGCAGGGGAGGAAGCGCGCCCGCTGCTCCTCCGTCCCCAGCTCGTCGATTATCCGGATGGGGCCCATGTTCCCCATCTGCACCACGTCGCCGCTGTGGGGGCACACTTGGGCGACGGCCTCCATCACGACGCAAGCCTCGAAGATCGAGCGGCCCCCCCCGTGGGGCTCGCGCACGGTCATGCCCATCATCCCGTGCTCGGCGAGCACCTTCATGGAGCGGCGGGGATACTCGCCCGTCCTGGCGTAGCTGTAGGCGTCCCTCGCGAACTCGCGCACGGCGAGATCGCGGGCAGTCTGCTGAAGAAGGCGGTCCTCGTCGCTGAGCTGGAAGTCCACGGGTCCCCCCGCGCCGGCGGGTGCTCCGGCCCGCCTCGCCCGGGCGGACCCCGCCGGCCATGCCGAAACGCTGCGCGAGGCGGAAGCGATGATCACCCCATCTTATTCCGCCGGCCGGAGCGGGTCCACATCCCGCCCAGGGGCCGCCTTCCCAGCAGCTTGTCCGGTAAGATGGGCTTTTCTGAATATATGTATTTGCACTATTCGGAACGTAGATTTCATTCGCGCCGCCCTTCGGCTTGATCGGGAGATGAACCTTCCTCCCCTCCCAAAAAGCTCGTGCCGAGGGAAACCAGGGCCAGTCAAAAGGGTTTCGGGGCGGAAGAAGAAAGGAAACGAAAAAAACCTCTATAGAATCGGGGCGCTTGCCGATAGACAGATAAGGAGGGGAAGTCGACGCGGCGGGGCCCGCGATAGGGACGCCGCATAAGGATGAGCAGCCATGAAACCCAAGCGACGCTGGCACACGACAAGACTCCTTCTGGGCACCCTTCTCCTCTCGGGGTGCGCAGCGGCCGCCAGCGCGCCCGCCGGGTTCATCCCCTCGCCGGACGGCCGCTACGACAACCACACCTATCTCGTCGACCCCTCCCGGATGGACGTGGCCCGGGTGGCTGACTCGATCGTCAGCCTGGTGACCCGGACCACGTTCGCGGGGCCGGGGGGCGAGATCATTCAAAGAAGCCTTGAAGGGAGCGGGGTGGTGCTCGGCCGCTTTGTGCTGACCGCGGAGCACACCGTCGGCCAGCACACCCTCGAGATTCCGACTCCTTTCGGCAGTGTCGAGCTCCCGGTCTTGAAGAAGAACGAGGAAACGTTCCTCCGCTGGAGGGGCGTCGACTATCCTTTGCGCGTCCTGTACAAGGACCAAGCCGACGACATCGCCCTCTTCGAGCTTCCGGCCGGGGTACAACCCCCGTCGTTCCCCCATCCCCTCGGGAACAGTGACGACCTCCAGGTGGGGAACTTCATCTACGTCGTCGGGAATCCCATGAACCTGGGGGTCAACGTCCGCGAGGGCATCGTGAGCGCTCTGCGGGCACCCGGGGAGGTCTCCCGCATCGGGGCGAAGGGGGAAAACGCCTTCATGGTGAGCAATGGCCTCCTTCCGGGCGACAGCGGAACCCCCGTCATTGGGATTCGGGACGGCCAGTTCGAACTCGTAGGCATCTCGCAAGGAACCATCCTCCAGAACAACCGTCTGGGCTGGGTGATCCGGATCAACGTCATCCGCGACTCCCTCCGGACCGCCCAGGCCCACCTCGATGAAAGGTGGGCGGCCCCGCCCCGGACCCTCCCCGTCTCGGTCCGGGGAACCGGTGAGGCGGGGGCGGGAAGCTTCCTCTCCTGGCCGGCCTCGGGCTTCAAGGGGAGCCCTCTCGAACCGTGACGCACGTCCCTCCGGACTTGCTCCTCCTCCTCCCGAGGGAGGCCCCCAGGAAGGCGCCCGGCCCCTAAGACACTCTCCCCCGCACCGTTCCTTCGCTTTCCCCTGCCCCGTGGGAAAGCGGTGGCCCGGGGGGGCCGCTCGTGCGACAATGCCGAAAACCCGCGAGGCAGCCCAGCCTCCCCACTCGACACAGGAGACGATGATGCCCGGCAACGGCGTGTTCCGGGTCGGCCTGATCGTCCCCTCCTCCAACACGACGATGGAGGTGGATTTCCACCGGACCCTGCCCGAGGGGGTGGAGGTCGCCACTTCACGGATGTTCCTCGAGAACACGACGAAGGACGAAGAGATCCGGATGATCGAGGACTCGCTCCCCGAGGCCGCCCGCACCCTGCGGACGGCCAAGCCCGCCCTCGCCGTCTTCGGCTGCACCTCGGGCGGCTCCCTCTTCGGGAGGAAGTACGACCGGCAGCTCCAGAAAAACCTCGCAGACGCCACCGGCCTCTCGGCCCTCTCGGAGGAGTTCGCCCTGCTCGGGGCCAAGCGGCTCATCGTCCTGACGCCCTACGTCGCCGAGCTGACAGCGGCCGTGCGATCGGCCATCGAGGAGGAAGGCTTCGAGGTTCTCTTCATCCGGGGCATGGGCATCGTCGAGAACACCCGGATCGGGAGCCTGCGGGGGGAGGAGATTCTCGCCTTCGCCCGGGACTCCATCCCCGCCTCCCTCCCGGCCGAAGCGGATTGCCTGTTTTTCTCCTGCACCAACCTCCCCGCCGTGCGGGCGCTGCCCCTCCTGCGGCCGGCCTATCCCGGCCTGCCCATCATGACCAGCAACCTGGCCGCCATCCAGGCCGTGCGGCGGCGCTTCGAGGCGGCCGGTGCCCCCGCAGCGTCGGGGGGTCGTTCCGGCAAGCGCGCCTAGCGCCCGGGAGGCCGGCCGGTTGGAGATCTGGATCGACGCCGACGCCTGCCCCGGAGAGATCCGGGAGATCGTCTTCCGGGCCTCGGAGCGCCTTCAGCTCTCCGTCTGCCTCGTCGCCAACCGGAAGGTATCCTTGCCGCAATCCTCCCTGATCCGCTCCGTGCAGGTGGGCCGCGATTTCAACGCAGCCGATCAGCACATCGCTCAATCCATGGGCGCGGGGGACATTGTCATCACGGGAGACGTCCCCCTGGCCGCGCAGGTAGCAGAAAGAGGAGGGGTCGCCATCAGCCCGCGCGGCGAGGTCTTCGACGCGGAGAACGCGGGGGAGAAGCTCTCCATCCGGGACTTCTACCAGGAGCTGCGGGGCGGCGGGCTCATACAGGGGGGGCCGCCGCCCTTCTCTCCCCTGGATCGACACCGCTTCGCCGCCGCCCTCGACCGCGAGCTGACCAAGCGCCTCAAGGGCTCCTGAGGCGACACCGCGGCGGATTCCCACCGGGGGCAGGCGCTGAATCCCATGCAGGCATATGGGGTTATCTTGATCCGTGTTTGCCGGCTGGAGGGCCGCTGGAAATGGGTTGATAACCCCTTTGGATAAGAAGGATAATCCGGGCAAAATCCTATGCCGAAATGGCTGTCATATACAGGTCAATATATGGCGGAAGGAATAAAACCACGGGCGTAAGGCGGAGTGTGCCTGATGAACATACGGAGCCCATTTCAAGTTGGAGCTTTTTTGCTGGTAACGAGTGTGGCGCTCTGGCTGACTCTCGCGGTCGCACAAGGGTTTTTCGTTACGTCTGTTCCGCAAGCGCCGGACTATTGTAAGAAATGGGTACGAATCCCAGATGACGTTGATGTGCCAGAGCGCCTTGCGGGGTCATCGTCCCGTTGCGTTGAGTTTATAAGTGCCCTTGAACGGCTCAAGTATTACCACAACCTAAATATGGTCAAGAGAAATCGTGTCCTTCTCTACGTAGAACCCATCTCAAATTCGTTTCAGCAGGATGAGCGCGCACGCGAGTTGAACGAAGCCGAGGAAGTTGTGGACATAGTACTCCCAGCGG